>JBAPZS010000367.1:0-2101 GCA_049285355.1 Candidatus Cybelea sp.
GTCGGACGGAAGCGCATATCCCGCCGAGAGCATGACGCTGTTACGTGCCCGAGCGGCCGTGCTGTCGGCGATTGCCACGCTCGATTCCGGCCCGGGCGGACGCAACGTCCACTTTTCGCGACAGCGCGCGATCGTGACGCGCTGCGACCTGCACGGCGAGAAGCACGCAACGGTCGCCCGCGACCTCGGCATATCGCTACGTGAGTTCTATCGTGAGCGGCGGCGCGCGTTCGAACGATTGCTCGCGTCGATTGCCGCAAATCTCGCCGTGCCGGAACGTCCAGCGCGTTCTATGCCAACCCGCTTTGAGCTCGATCTAGACCACGTTGCGAACCTGCGCCTCGTGGGCGACTTCGGAGCGGCGTTTGGGAAACTTGAAGAAATCGCGTACGAGACCGTCAGTGCCGAGCATGGGGTTCGCGCGTTGTGCTACGGCGTCGAAATTGCAGCTGACATCGGCGATGACGACCGCGCCCGACGATTCTTCGATCGCGCCGTCGAACGCGCGTCTGAAGTCGGCAGCGAAAGCAACAGCGCAAGCCTCGATCTGGACCTCCAGATGGCTTCTGCCTTCGTGTGCTGGCAGGGGACCGATCTGGCGCGCTCGTCGGATGGTCTCGACCGGGCGGCCAGGGCCACCGATCGGTTGCCGGCCGCCGCCGATCGCCACGAGGTTCGCTCTGCGGTTGGCGTCCTGTTCCGATGCGCCGAACTCGCGTGCCTGCATGGCGATGCGACGAGCGCGCTCGCGACGCTTGGCCGCGCGCGCGGACTGCTCGACCGCCTGCGCCACAAGCCGCCAAGTCTCCTCGGACAGTTGTTCTTAGAGCTCAGCGTGGTGCAGGCGCTCGTGGCCGGCGGCATGTCGCGTGCCATCGAGTACGCGCTCGAAGCGCTCGCCATTTTTGAAAGCGGGCAAGATCCGGAGGGCATTGCCGACGCGACCGGCATGCTCTGCTCGCATCTGACGGCGTGTCGCGATTTCGCGCGAGCTCAGCACTTCGGACGAACCGCCTTACGGTTGGCTCGCACGACGAACAATGCAGCGCAGGTAGCCGATAAAGCATTGATCCTCTCACTCGCCGAGTCGCTGGGCGGAGATCCGCAGCGAGGACTCGCGCTCGCACACGAGGTGTGCGCCGACGCTCGCGGCGGCCTGTTCGAAGTGCGCGGCCCGCTTGCCGCAGCCGAAGCGTATTTGCGTCTTGACGAACCATCGGAGGCGCTTGCCGCCTCCGAGCGAGTCGCCGCGTACGCTCGAGCACGGGGAATGGAGCGCTACAGTGCAAACGCATCGCGCGTCGCGGCGGACGCGCACCGGGCTCTAGGCAATCTCGCTGCGGCACGTGATGAGGCCGCCTCCGCACTGGCTGCGCTCGCCGCACACGGACATCCCCAATCCCTATCTCGGGCCTACGAGACCGCGAACCGGCTAGGCATCGGCGGTTCGGCGCTGCGGTTTGCCGCAGAAGTGCGAGCAACGCTCCACAAGTAATTGTCATCTTTTGGTCAGCACGAATGGGAGGGGTGTCGCCGCGGCCGTTGCAGCTTTCGACATGCGTTTCTCACGAACGTTCCCAGCGGCGTTCATCGTCGCGGCCGCCATCGTGCTCTTCGCCGGCTGCAGCGGCGCGTCAGAGCCGGGAGTCAGCTCTTCCGGGTTGATCCGCCAGAGCGTGACAGCCGCCGTTACGCCCGTTGCGCATCCAGACCACGGCCGGTCGTGGATGTCTCCTGATGCCACGCGCAGGGATCTGCTTTACATCTCCGACGAGGCGGCCGATGACGTTTACGTCTACTCGTGGCGGCACGATAAACTGGTGGGGACGCTGACCGGCTTCGACGCGCCGCAAGGAGAGTGCGTCGACAAAGCGGGCGATATTTTTATCGCAAATGAGGACACGTCACAGATTTTCGAGTACGCGCACGGCGGCACGAGCCCGATCGCGACCTTGAGCGATTCGGGCCAATATCCCGTCGGCTGTTCCGTCGACCCAACCACCGGAAACCTCGCCGTTACGAACATCGACACGCCGAACGGCCACAACGGTAACGTCGTGATCTACGCGGATGCCAGCGGTACGCCGACGAGCTACACGGC
>JBAPZS010000368.1:0-1815 GCA_049285355.1 Candidatus Cybelea sp.
GCGTTACGTCCTGCGCTTCGGCGATCGCGTGGTAATGGACGTCGAGAGCGAGTTCTTAACGGGCTCGATTCGCGACGAGGTGCGCTACACGCAAACCATCGTGCATGGAGAGCGAGCGGACGAACTCCCGGCGGTCGACGTCGCGGAGATCCTTCCCGGCGTGCTGGCCCACCGCGACGTATGTTCGCGAGAGCCGCTCTACCGGCGCTACGACGCAGTGGTGCGCGGCTGCACGGTTTTACCGCGAGGTGCGGCCGACGCAGGCGTCATTGCGCCGGTTCCGGGCTCGCTACTCGGCGTGGCGCTGGCCGTGGCGGGAAATCCGCGGTACGGACGGATCGATTCGGCCTACGCCGCCGAGCGCGCCGTGCTGGAGGCGATGCGGCGCGTCGTGGCCGTCGGCGCGCACCCCATCGGTTTGACCGATTGTCTGAACTTCGGCAATCCCCGGGAGTCCGATCAACTCGGGGAGTTCGTGGCGGCCGTTGAAGGATTGACGCGGGCGGCAACGGAGCTCGGGCTGCCCTTTGTCTCCGGCAACGTGAGCCTTTACAACGAGAGCGCGACCGGAAGGGCGGTGCCGGCCTCCGCGATCGTTGCCTGCGTCGGCGCGATCGACGATATCGCCGGCGTCGTAACGCCCGGTCTCAAGGCGCCCGGCTCCGCCTTGCTGTGGGTGGGAAGCCGCGAGCTCGCGATCGGCGGGTCGGTTTTGGCCGAGCTGCTCGGCCGCGACGGCACGCTTCCTCGAATCGAGTACGACGCGGAGCGCGCGGCGGTCGCGATCGTCGAAGACGCGATCGCGCGCGGGCTGATGCGCTCGTGTCGAGTCGTGGCCGATGGCGGAATGCTCGCCGCCGTCGCGCGCCTGGCCTTCGATGCTCGGGCAGAGGGGCGCGGGATCGGCGTCGAGATCGACTTTGGAAATCCATTCTGCGAAGCCGGCGGCTTCGTCTGCGAAGTCGCAACGGATGGCGCCATCGACGTAACCGGAGCGCTGCGGATCGGCACGACGATTGACGCGCCGCAGCTTGTCGTCAACGGAACTCGTTTCGATATCGAACGGCTCTACGATATCTGGTCGAAACCGTTGGAGCGGCTCTACCCGTGAGCGGCAAAATTGCGGTCACCGTTTTTCCTGGCACGAACTCCGAGGACGAGACGCTGCGCTTGTTGCACGACTGCGGCGGCGAGGCGGAACTCGTCCACTGGTCGCAAGCAGACACGCTCGCCGCGTACGACGCCTACGTGATCCCCGGGGGCTTCGCATACGAAGACCGCGTCCGCGCCGGCGCGATCGCCGCGCACGACCGCATGATGGACCTGGTTATCGAGGGAGCGCGCAACGGTAAGCTGGTATTCGGCCTCTGTAACGGCGCACAGATTTTGCTTGAAGCCGGCCTGGTACCGGGAACGGGGGCGATCCGGCAGCCGACGGCGGCCTTCACGCTCAACGCGCCGGAACCGCATTTTATCTGCCGGCACGTCTACGTGAAGCTCGCCATCGAATCGGCGCGCTGCGCGATCACGGCGGCACTCCCCGAAAGCGCGCTCGTTCCCGCATGGGCCGCTCACGCGGAGGGGCGTCTTGCAGCCACCCCGGAGCACTTGGGCGAGATCGTCGCGGGCGGCCACCTCGCGTTCGTCTATGCGCATCCTGACGGCACGGTCGATAACGCTGCCATCCCCAACGGCTCGGCGCTCGGTTGCGCGGGGTTGGTGAACCGCGAGGGCAACGTGCTAGCGATCATGCCGCACCCGGAGCGCGACGCCTGGAACTTCAACCACCTCGAGCGGCGCGAGGGCGACGACGTC
>JBAPZS010000369.1:0-2090 GCA_049285355.1 Candidatus Cybelea sp.
GGCACGCTCTACGGCACCGTGACCGGACTGGGCGCGTATTGCCGTTGCGGAACGGTCTTCGCGGTCACGCCATCCGGAACCGAAACCGTGCTCCACAGCTTCCGCGGCTATTCTACCAGTGATGGCGCAGTGCCCCAAGCGGCCCTCCTTGACATGCACGGTATGCTGTACGGAACGACCGAATATGGAGGCTCAGGCTCCTACGGCGGCGGAACGGTCTTCGAGATCTCGACATCCGGCAAGGAGCGCGTCCTGCATAGCTTCAACGGTCACCCCGATGGCGCTAATCCCGTCGCAGACCTCATCAAGCGCAAGGGCACGCTCTACGGCACGACTCAAGTTGGCGGCTCGGTTTACTGCCCCACCAGCTACTATCAGGGATGCGGGACCGTCTTTGCGCTGAAGCCTTAGGGAGTGACTCGTTACTTCAGCCGGACCGGACGTTTACCGGCGGTTCACTGACACTCGCTTACTGCGAACCCGCGCCTCTGCCCCGCGCATGGCGTCCGCGCTCGCGAGGCTGTCGTTGCTTAGACGCTTTGCTCGCATTGCGGCTGCGCGCGCCTCGCAGCGCGGCGGCTTAAACTCGCAGGCCTCGCAGCTTAGCAGTTTAGATCGCGGCGCTTAACGCGTAGCGCTTGGATCGCAGAAGCCAGGATGCCTAGAGCTCGGTAGCCGGGGGAGGGGGCAGCGTTCCAAAGCGGCCTAACTCTTATCCCCCGACGCAGCTGTACGACGGCACTCATTGTACTTGTGTGGCAAGGCTTCTAACCGTGGCGATCACGAAGTCGTCGTCTACGGGCGCGATTGTGCGCAAGTCGAGCAGCACGCGCTCGTTCTCGATGCGCGCGACGATCGCGGGCTCTGCCGACCGAAGCGCCGCAGCAAATCGCTGCGGATCGGACGGCGCCAAAGCGACCGCAATTGAGGCGATGCGAGTTTGAGGGAGCGCCCCTCCGCCGACGTACGCGTCGCTCTCGACCACCGTCGCGCCCGCCAAGGCACCTAAATACGCGTTCGCGCGGGCACGCAACTCGGGCAGCGTCGCCGCCAGCATGCGATAGATCGGCAATCGTTCGCGCGCGTCCGCATCGCGATAGCACTCGAGCGTCGCACCGAGCGCGGCGAGCGTGAGTTTACCGACGCGCAACGCGCGCAGTAGCGGATTGTTGCGCAGCCGCGCGACGAGCGGCGCACGGCCGGCCACGATGCCGGCTTGCGGTCCGCCCAGCAGTTTGTCACCCGAGAAGGTTACGAGCTCCATCCCGTCGCGCAGCGCCTCACCCACCGTGCGTTCGTGCGCGATACCGTACTCGGCGAGATCTACGAGCGCGCCGCTGCCGAGATCTTCGACGACGGGAACGCCGGCGCGCCGGCCGAGCGTCGCGAGCTCCTGCGCGCTCGGCTCGTGCGTAAAGCCCTCGACGCGATAGTTTGAGGCGTGCGTCCGCAGGATGAGCGCGGTGCGCGGCGAGAGCGCCCGCTCGAAATCCTCGACGTAGACGCGATTGGTCGTTCCAACTTCGACGAGCGTTGCGCCGCTGCGTTCGAGCACCTCGGGCACGCGAAAGCCGCCGCCGATCTCCACGAGCTGGTTGCGCGCGACGATGACCTCGCGCCCTTTTGCAAATGTATCGAGCACCAGCAGCACCGCCGCCGCGCAGTTGTTGACGACCAGCGCATCCGCCGCGCCCGTTACGTCACGCAGTAACTCCGAGATTCCGGCATAACGCGAACCGCGCTCGCCGGTTTCGAGATCGTACTCGAGGTTTGAATATCCGACTGCCATGCGCTTGATGGCCGCGATCGCATCGTTGCTTAGCGGCGCGCGCCCAAGATTCGTATGCAGAATGATTCCGGTCGCATTGATAACCGGCGCAAGTGCCTTGGCACGCAGCGCTCGCAACCGCTCGACGACGGCGGCAACGATGGTATCGTATGCGTCACCATTACCGGAAAGACGAACGCGGCCGAGTACTTCTTTGGCCGCGTCTTTAACTCGTTCTCGTCCGAACTCCACCTCGTATGCCGCGATGCGCTCGTCGTCCAAGATTCTGTGCATCGCCGGCAGGCGACTCACGGCGTTACGC
>JBAPZS010000370.1:0-12904 GCA_049285355.1 Candidatus Cybelea sp.
GCGCCGGCGTCGACGGCGCGCGCCTGCGCGAACGGCAGTCGCGCGAGCACCATAAATGGGAAAAAATCGTACGGAGGCTGCGGTGCGGGAATCGCAATCGCGGGCGTGCTCGCAAACAGGCGCCCGCGAAACGCCGGCCCGGCATTGACGAGATGTTCGCAGGTGCGCAGTGGTTCGTAGGTGTAGGGGCTCGCGCCGCGATCCAACGCCCGGCCCGCACAATAGAAGTCCGGGAAGTCGTCCATCGTGCGCCAGGGAAGCGCGTCGCCCAGTCGCGCGAAATCGTGTAGGGCACCGAGGCCGAGCGCGACGAGCAGCAGCGCGAGGAGAACCCGTCGTGCGTTGCCTCCGCTCACGCACCCCCCGCCGGCGGACGCCTCGATCCGCTCCAGCTCACGCCCGCGAGGGCAAACAGCGCAGCCCACGTCGGGACCTTAATGAATATCCAGGCCGGCGATGGGTCGTCGATCGCGGCGACGGTCGCGCGCCACGCGTTCTGCGCGAGATCGCCCGCAGCGATGCTCGGGGTCGCCGCCATTAGCGAAAACGGCGCCGGCGGAGCAAGCTCGAAGGCGTAGATCGTCAACGCGATCGCGCAGACGGTCGCGAGTGCAACGGCAACACCGATCCGCAACCGCCACAGCAACGCGCCAACGACGAAGATAGCGGCGAGGAACAGCTTCTTGGTAATCCAGACGGAAATCCAAGGAACCGCGAGCAGCGCGAGCGCGAGAGCTGCGACCGTTCTTTGACGACCCGTCAGGGTGCTTGCAAGCACGAGCGCGGCCGGGATCGCGATTGAAAGATCCACCATGTGCACGTACGCCCCGCCCATGATGCTGAAGGCTGCGGGAAGATATGCAAGCAGTTCCCGGCGGCCGAGTACTCCCGCCAGCTTCGCGCCGAGAAAGAGTCCAACTGCGGCGAACGCGATATAGGATATCTGACCGGCGATCAGAGCGAACGTCGCCGGAAGGCCGATCCATGCCAGCAAGTACGTCAGACTGTATTGGTAGAGGTAGTGCGTCTCAGCGGCAGCCTGCGCTGGGAGCACGCGCCCGACGTACTCGACGATTCCACCGCCTCCCACGGCAAGCACTCCTACGATCGCAAGAACGAGCGCCGTTGCGACCGCGCTTGCGCGGCTCCGCGGAACGAGCAAAAGGACCGAGAGGAAGACGGGGAGGCCGAGATGCGGCTCGATCAAGGTGAGCGCCGCGAGAACGCCCGCAATCGAGTCCCGGCGCCGCGCCAGCGCAACTCCGCAATAGACCAGAGCGACCAGTGCGAACGGAACGATCTGGCCGGCGTCGAGCAGCAGATAGCCCGCCGGAAGCGCGAGCGCCAAGGCTGCAACGTCGAACGCAACGCCGATCGACGCCATGCCGGCGATGGCGGCGACTACCGCAGCGGCGATAAGCGCAACGTCCACGCCCCGTGCGAGCGAGAACGGTAACCGCGCCGCGAGCTCCAGCGGCGGAAAATCGTATGGCGGAATCGGTGCTGGAATGACGCGGTTGGGATCCTCCCGATACGCCGGAGTTTGATTGACGCGGTGCTCGCAGCCGTGCAGCGGCTCGTAACGATATGGGTCGGCGCGGTGCTCGACGGCACTCGCGGCGCAGTAGAAGTCTTGGAAATCGTAGAGCCGGCGCCAGGGAAGCGCGTCGCCTAGGCGGCTGAGGTCGTGCAGCGCAGCGATTCCAAGCAGCGTGAATGCAAGGATCGGTAGAATCTTGCGCGCGGTCATTCGAGCGGCGCTTCGACGGCCGGCGCGAGGTTTACTCGCAGTGACTCCTGCAGGGAGTGCCCGGTTCCGGGCGCGCCGAGCCATCTGTGCGTGTAACGTTTCAAACGTATTGCGCTTTACGAACGCGTAGTATATAACGATTGACATCGGCCATCGCGGTGCTACCGGCGGCCGGGACTCTCTTCCACGAACGAAGCTGAGGTTGGGTGTGGCTTTTCGCTTTCGTACAACGCCGTTTAGGCGTCTCGTCCCTACGCGCCGCGCGGGCGCTCCGTCCCCTGCGGCTCCGCAGGCCGGTGCCGACCGCGAACGCGTGGTAACCGATCACTGGTATCTTTGCCGGCGCGCGGCGCGGCGTTTCAAACGTCGCGGACTGGATTGCGCCGATCTCGAGCAGGTCGCGGCGATTGGGCTCATCAAGGCGGTCGACCGCTACGACCGCACGCAAAGCGCGCCATTCGAAGCCTATGCGTGGATCTTGGTGGTAGGCGAGCTCATGCACTACGTCCGAGACAGCGAGCGATTTATTCGCGCACCGCGCGGCGTGCGCGATCTGGAGCGCAGGTGGACGGCGGCCGAGAGCCAGCTGTGGCTGCTGTTCGGCCGCGAACCGAAGGAGAGCGAGATCGCGCGGCTCATCGGTGCCACGCCCGGGCAGGTACGCGAGATCTACACGTATCGCGCGAGCGGTCACGTGATTTCGTTCGACCTGCTGGGCAGCTCGCAACAACGAGTTCCGCCGTACGGGATCGAGGACGTGCTCGATCGTTTGACTCTCGAGCGGATCCTCGCGGCGCTTCCACCGCTACAGCGCCAAATCGTTCGATCGATTCATCTCGACGGGACAACGGTCGTAGAGGTCGCGCGCCGCCTCGGCTATTCTCGGCGACACGTAACGCGCTTGCATCGTGCGGCGATCGAGCGCCTAAGAAGCTCGTGTTGCAGCCGGCGAGAGACGGCGTGAAGTAGCGGCCATGCTCCACGCCGAAGAGCGCTCGAGATGTTCGCGTATCTTACGGCGGGTGAGTCGCACGGACCCGCGCTAGTCGGGATTCTCGACGGGATTCCGGCGCATCTGCGCATCGACGTCGCGGCGATCAACGAAACGCTCGCGCGCCGACAGGGCGGTTATGGCCGCAGCGCGCGAATGAAGATCGAGCACGACGAGGTTGAGTTCCTTGCAGGCCTCCGCGGCGGCGAGACGCTGGGCTCGCCGATCGCCGTCTCGATCCGCAACCGCGACTATTTGAACCCGAAGGTGCGCGCACTGATGGATCCGATTAGCGGCGGCGGTGCTCCGCTGACCAATCCGCGCCCCGGCCACGCCGATTATGCCGGCGCGCTGAAGTACCGTCAGCGCGACCTGCGCAACGTTCTCGAGCGCGCGAGCGCACGAGAGACGGCGATGCGCGTCGCTCTCGGGGCGATCTGCGCGCAATTTCTCGACAAGGTTGGAATCGTGACGCGCAGCTGCGTCTACCGCATCGGCGAGGTGGAAGCGTCGCTCGACGATTGGGAGCAGGCAAACGTCGAGGAAAGCGAAGTACGCTGTCCCGATTCTTCGGCCGCGACTCGCATGATCGAAGCGATCGAGAGGGCGAAGAGCGCGGGCGATACGCTGGGCGGTCAGTTCGTCGTGCGCATCGATGGGCTGCCGATTGGATTGGGCAGCAACCGGCAACCGAGTCAACGGCTCGACGGCATACTCGCGGGAGCGATCATGGGTATGCAGACCGTTAGAGCGGTCGAGATCGGGCTCGGCGCCGAGGTCGCAGCAACTCCCGGCTCGCGCGCTCACGACGAGTTCGCCCTTGACGGTACGAGCGTGGTGCGGCGCAGCAATCGGGCCGGCGGGATCGAGGGCGGCATGAGCAACGGCCAAGCCATCGTCGTGCGCGTCTCCGTCAAGCCAATTCCAACGCTTATGAAAGCCTTGCCCTCGGTCAACCTGCACGAGCAGACCGATGCGCCGGCAACCATCGTCCGCAGCGACGTTTGCGTCGTGCCGGCCGCAGCAATCGTCGGCGAGTCGATGGTGCGTCTTGCTTTAATGGGGCCGGTTCTCGAGAAGTACGGTGGCGATTCGCTCGAAGAGACCCTCGATAACGTCGCACGCAGCAGCACGGCCGCCTCCGAGCTCTTTTCGCAAAGCCGCGGCGCAAGCGGGCAGTGAAGCGCCACGTGGCGCTTGTCGGATTCATGGCGGCCGGAAAATCGACGCTCGGCCGCAAGCTCGCGCGACGGTTGGGCTGTGGTTTCGTAGATACCGACGAGGTAATCGTTCGCAGCCACGGGGAGGTCAAAGAGATCTTTGCACGCGAGGGCGAGTCGGCTTTTCGCCGGTACGAGCGCGAGGCACTCGAGCGCGCCCTGACCGGTGGCGAGGCCGGCATCGTGGCGCTCGGCGGCGGCGCGCTGTCGAGTGAAGAGAACCGAGCGCTTTTGAAAAATCACGCGCACACGATCTTCTTAAGGGTCTCTCCCCGGCGGATTCTGCAACGCGTGCGGCGCAGTCGCGAGCCGCGGCCGCTTTTGGGCGCACGACCGAGCCTCGCGCGGATTCGCGAGCTCTACGAACAGCGCTTGGCGCAGTACGAAGACGCCGATCACGTGGTGGAAGCCGAGCGGATGAACGATCGTGAGATTCTGGACGAGATTTTGTTATGGCTGAGCGAGCGAAAGATCACGCTGCGCTAGCGTTGCGCAACGACGATCTGCAATATCCAATCTTCGTCGCACAAGATCCGCGCGAAGCGCTGCGTTCTTTTCTGGGCAACGGCGGACCGGTCGCCGCGATCTTGTCCGATGCGAACCCCCCGGTGCGCGGCTTGGCGCGCGAAATCGCGGTGGCGAGCGGCCGTGCGCCGGTGCTCGCATTCACTTTGGGAGAATCACGCAAACGGCTCGTGACCGTCGAGCGTGTCGTCGACGCGATGCTTGCCGGCGGCGTCGAACGCGGAAGCCTGGTCGTCGGGGTCGGCGGGGGAGTCGCGGCCGATCTCTTCGGGTTTGCGTGCGCGACGTACATGCGCGGCGTACGCTACGCTCACGTTGCCACCTCGCTGGTGGCGATGGTTGACGCCGCCATCGGCGGGAAGACGGGCGTCAACGTAGGCGGCGGAAAGAACATTGCGGGGACTTTTCGCGATCCGACCGCGGTCTTTTGTCACGCAGGCGCGCTACGTACGCTGCCGGAGGCCGGCTTTGCCGAAGGACTCGCAGAGATCGTGAAGGCCGCGATCATCGAAGGTGGTGAGTTTTTCGACCGGTTGGAGGAGCTCTCGGGAGATCCGCTTCGCCGCTGGCCGTGGATCGACGTAATCTCTTCGGCGATCAAAGTGAAGACGATGGCTGTCGCGGACGATCGCCTCGAGGCTGGGGCGCGAGCCACACTCAACCTCGGGCACACCTTTGCGCACGCAATCGAGCGCGCGTCGCGGTATCGCGTGGCGCACGGAAAGGCGGTCGCGCTTGGTTTGCGGGCCGCCGGGCTGCTCGCCCTGCGAACGGGACGCTTTAGCCGGGCCGAGCACCTGCGCGTGCTTACGCTGCTCACGCTTGGGGGACTGCCGTTGCAGACGTCCATCGCTCCCGACGCCATCCTTGCCGCGATGCGCAGCGATAAGAAGAAGACCGCGGGGCGCCCGCGCTTCGTCTTGCCGAACGCGATCGGCGACGTAGAGTACGGCGTCGAGTGCTCGCAGCGCAGCGTCCAAGCCGTGCTCGAGCGCCTGCGGTATCCTCCCGAGAGCTTCCGTGCCCGCGGTTGATGTACTACCGGTCATCCGCTCGTCGCGATTCGATCTGCCCCTCACTTACGACGCGGGCGATCTGGAGCTGCAGGTTGGAGACGTCGTTCGCGTCCCGCTCGGGCGACGGGAGGTTATTGGCTTCGTGGTCTCGCCGGTACGCCACGATAGCACGCCTTCCGCGGTCCTTAAGCCGGTACGCGCGCGTCTAGACGTACCACGAGCCTTTGACGAGACGGGACTCCATCTGGCGCGCTTCGTCGCCGACCAGTACCTTTGCACGCTCGGCGAGGCGCTCGAGAGCGTCGTACTTGCGGGTGCCGTTCCCCGTATGCGCGACACCCTCGTTCGCATCGAAGCGACGCCAAACCCGCGACGGTATCCCTCCGTGCCGCGGCGGCTGCTGCAACTTATTTGGGAGGAGCTGGACGTAACGTTTACGCTCGAGCAGCTGCTGCGCCATCCGGAGGCCCGGCGGGCAGCGGATCGGGCAGCGCTGTTGGCGCACGTCAGGACGCTGGCACGCGCCGGAGCGCTCGAACGCGTTCGCAGCATCGTCGATCCCCGTACCGGCGAACGCCGCACGCGAACCCTCGAGCCCGGCGATGGGAAGCCCGGCGGCAAACGGGCAACGGCGCTCACCGAGTTCGTCCGCGAACGGCCCGGCGTCTCTCGCGCCGAGGCGCTGCTTGCCGGGTACAGCGCCGGCGTCATTGCGAGAGCGCTGCGTGCCGGAGCGGTGCGCGAGGCTCTGGTGCCGGCGGCTCGCAGCGGGCACACTGCAATTGCCCCGGCGCCGGGAATGGCGCCGAACGCGGCTCAGGCCGCGGCCCTCGAGTCTATCGAAGCCGCACTGTGGCGAGGCCGGTTCGAAGCGATGCTGCTCTTCGGCGTTACGGGAAGCGGTAAGACGCTGGTTTATGTCGAGGCGATCGCGCGCGTCGTGCGCGACCGCGGACGGGCGATCGTGCTGGTTCCCGAGATATCGCTGACGCCGCAAACCGCGGCACGTTTCGAGGCCGCCTTTGGGGATCGCGTGGCCGTGCTGCACTCGGGCCTTTCGGAGCGCGAACGCTTCGATGCATGGGCGGCGTGTGCGCGGGGAGACGTCGACGTCGTCGTGGGTGCGCGCAGCGCAATCTTCGCGCCGCTCCAAAACGTCCGCTTGACGGTCGTTGACGAATCGCACGATCCCTCCTACAAGCAGGATGCGGTACCCCGCTATAGCGCGGTGGCGGTCGCGGCCGCCCGGATGCACTTTGAGAACGGCGTGCTGCTGCTTGGGAGCGCGACGCCGTCGTTGGAGAGTTACTCCGCTGCGAAGCGCGAGCAGATCGCGCTGCTCGAGTTGCCCGAACGCGCGACTTCGCAGCCGCTACCGCTGGTCCGCATCGTGGACCTACGGACAGAGCACGAGAGCGGCAACCGTTCGATCTTCAGCAACGCACTGGTACAGGCGCTGGGCGAGCGTCTCGCCCGCGGCGAGAAAAGCATTCTTTTCGTCAATCGCCGCGGCAGCGCGGCATCGTTGATCTGCCGCGCTTGCGGTGCCTCTCCACACTGTCCGCGTTGCAGCGTTGCACTCTCCGTCCACCGCGGCGAGGTGAAGTTGCGCTGTCACTACTGCGATTACCAAACGGCGATCCTCGCGCAATGTCCGGCATGCGGCGCCCGCAACGTTGCGGAGCTGGGCATCGGCACCGAGCGCGTGGTAAACGAAGTGGCACGCCTGTTTCCGCAGGCGCGCGTAATTCGAATGGACTCCGATACCACGACCCGGGTTGGCGACCACGCGAGGATCTTGGCGGCTTTCGAAACCGAAGGCGACGTTTTAGTGGGAACGCAGATGGTCGCGAAAGGGCTCGACTATCCGACGGTGACGTTAGCGGCGGTCGTGGCCGCCGATCTTGGGTTGAACATTCCGGACTTCCGCGCGGCGGAACGGAGCTTTGCGTTGATCGCCCAAGTCTGCGGCCGCAGTGGGCGCGGCCGTCGGGGCGAGGCTATCGTGCAAACGTACTCTCCCGAGCACCCGGCAGTCCGTTTCGCGGCCCAGCACGACTACGAAGGCTTTGCCACCGCCGAACTGCGGGAGCGGGAGCAACTGGACTTCCCTCCAGCCCGCCGTCTAGTCTACGTGGGCGTCATCGGACGCGATCGTAAACGCGTCATGCAGAGCGCGCAACGATACGCCGAGATGCTGCGCGACGGCGCCGTCGCCGAGGTGCTCGGACCCGCACCCTATCCCGTGGCGCGCGTTAACAACGAATGGCGGTACCGCATCGCGCTGAAGACGCGCGCGCCGAAGGCGCTGCGTGCGTTTTTGCGCGAGAAGATCCTTCCGGTCGCACGCGGTGACACGAAGACGCGGCTGGCCATCAACGTCGATCCGTAGACGCCGCCCCCAGACCGAGGGCTACTTTTTGGCCCGACTCTTCCCTTTGGCGCTTTTGGCTGGCGCGGCCGCGCGTTTGCGCGCCCTAGCGAGCCGAGACTTCTTGCGCGCCGACTTATTAGGATGGACGATGCCCTTGCTTGCCGCCGCATCATATGCGCTCTCGGCACGCTTCGTTTCGGCGGGCTCGGCGGATTCGACGGCTCGCTTGTACAGGGTCTTAAGACGATTTTTGACGCTCTTGTTGCGCGTTTCGCGCTTATCGGATTGGAGGGCCCACTTTTTGGCGGCCTTGATATTCGGCAAGAAGACTCCTTAAACGAGCGGGGCTGACGGAACGGCGTGTATCATAGCAGGCTCGCGCGACGGGTGTCCAGCGCCGCCTGCAGGATTCGTAGATAGCTGTCGTAGCGGCTTTGGGCGATCCGGCCGTCGGCGACCGCCTCCTTGATGGCACAGTTGGGCTCCTGCAGGTGCGTGCAATCGGCGAAGCGGCAGTCGGGCACGTATTTGCGCATCTCCCTGAAACCGTGCGCCAAGCCTGCCGGGTCAATCTCGCCGAGACCGAACTCGTTGATTCCTGGACTGTCAATTAGGAATCCATCCTCGAGCCGATAGAGCCGAGCGGAGGTGGTCGTCTGCCGGCCGAGTCCGTGGCGCGAGAGGTCGCCGACGACCGTGTCCCCGCCGAGAGCTCGAAAGATGCTGCTCTTTCCCACGCCCGAGTTTCCTACGAGCAGCGCGCGGCGTCCCCGCAAAAGCTCACGCAGGTCATGGATCCGCTCGCCCGACTTTGGATTGATCGACACCGTTTGATACTCGAGCCCCGCGTACAGGTCGATCAATGCGCGTGCGCTCTTGGGTTCCGCAAGATCGGGTTTAGTAAAGACCACGGCAGGCGCGATCTCTTCCAGTTCGGCGAACGCGAGCAGTTGATCGAGCGTCGCAAGCCGAGGAGCCGGGTTTGCGAGCGCCGTGACGGTCACGAGC
The DNA here is from genome assembly GCA_049285355.1 of Candidatus Cybelea sp. Classification (GTDB taxonomy): domain Bacteria; phylum Vulcanimicrobiota; class Vulcanimicrobiia; order Vulcanimicrobiales; family Vulcanimicrobiaceae; genus Cybelea. Next base: position 8,885 of record JBAPZS010000370.1, read on the forward strand.
AGATCTACGTTGGCTGCCATGGTTTTCGCACGACCGCGCGCGCCGAGGCGCTCGAGACGGCGAAGGCGAGGCTCGATGCGTTCGACGACGGCCTGGCCGTCTTCGAGCAAGCGTACCTGCACGACGTCCCCCGGAACGGGCATAAAACGCCGTCCCCTCATGCGTCGAAGTTGCGCGATGCGCGGTGACTTCTCGCCGTCGATCGATATCCATGCGGAGTTCTTTCCGGTCGAGACGACGAACGCTCGATGTAACGTGAGCTATCTTACCATCAGCGTCGCCGGCGGTCCGGACGAATCGCAGCGAAGCGCGCTCGAGGTCGCGGTACGCGCCCGCGGTGGGCGCACGACGTGGCGCATCACTCCGGGGGTACGATCGTACGCGTTGCTCGAGCTCCCGGACACGTTCGATGCCGCGGAGCTTCCCCGCATTCCCGGAGCGATCGTATACGATGGGGCCGTCATTGCCTGGGCAGTTTTTCCAACCGTGGCCGAAGCCTTGCCATATTTGTACGATGCGCTTGCCGGACCGGGGCGTCCGGCCGGCGTTCTCGCGTGCCGGCCGTGCGAGGGCGGCGCTATCGTTGAGTGGGATCCGGCGGTTACGCCAATCGAGATCGTCCTGCGGCTGATGGACGTAGAGTTGCGTCGCTTTAACAGCGGACGAACCGCCGAGCTTCTCTCGCCCCCGGCGCCGGCGGTGCTGGCCCAGATCGCCGCGAGCGGTTTACGGGCGCCGGAGATCGGCGAGCAGCGCATCCTGGAGCTGCTTATCGACGATGCCCGCGCTTAGCACGCTGTCGCAATACGTCGGCATCTCGGACGTCGTGGACGTCATCGCTACGAGCATCCTAATCTATTACGTTTTGCTGCTCATCCGCGGAACGCGCGCGGTTCAGATTCTGATCGGCATTCTGGTTCTCGTCGCCCTGCTCGGCGTCGCGACGCTCTTCCATCTGAATCTGCTCGGCACGATCTTGCGGCTGCTCGTCGTTGGTGCGGCCGTGACGATCCCAATCCTCTTCCAACCGGAGTTGCGGCGCGCCCTGGAGCAGATCGGCCGAGGCGGGCTCTTCCGAATGCAAGGGGACGATTCCGAGCCCTGGCCGGGTCGCCCGGAGGACCGGACGATCGCCGCGCTCGCGCACAGTGCGTTCGTCTTCAGCGAGAGCCGGCGCGGCGCGCTAATCGTGATCGAACAACAGAGCGGTTTGAAGGAGATCTGCGAGAGCGGCACGCCGCTGCATGCAGATTTTTCGGAGGATCTCTTGCTGACGATCTTCACGCCGCCGTCTCCCCTGCACGACGGCGCAGTCGTCGTGCGCGAAGGACGAATCGAAGCCGCCGGGTGTCTCTTGCCGATGGCCGACCGTGCCCCGACTGGCCTGCGCATGGGAACGCGGCATCGCGCCGCGCTCGGCTTAAGCGAACAGACCGATGCCGTCGTCCTCGTGATCTCCGAGCAGAGCGGAGCCGTCCGCATCGCTCGCGGCGGCAGGCTCTCACGCCCCGTTGACGACGAACAGCGCCTGGTAAAAATGCTGCTCGCGGTCACGCGGCCGCCACGGCAAAACCGGCGCCGCCAGGGCGACATCATCGCGACGCTACGCTCGCGTCTGCGCTCTCCGCGTGACGAGTCGAAGGCGCGCGTTCCGTGGACCGATCTGCAACCCTGATGGAGCTGATTCGGAAGAACTTCGAGCTGAAAGTCCTGGCCGTCGCGCTCGCGATCGTCGGCTGGGCCTACTTTCGCTTCGCCGGAAACCCGATCTTGACAGGCGGTCCCCTCGAGCAGCAGATGTCGATTCCCATCCTGGCAGTGAACTTACCCCTCGGCTACATCGCGCATTTTGCCGATCGCGAGGCGGTCGTTACCGTGCTCAACAAACGCGGGGCGCCACCCGTCAAACCCGACGAGATCAAAGCGGCGCTCGATCTGTCGGGTAAAGGAGCCGGCATTTACAACGTCCCCGTGCAGCTGGTGGCACCGGATCTCGCCGTGCAAAGCTTGAGCCCCGCCTCGGTAACGCTAACGATCGAGCGATTCGAATTGCGCAGTTTTCCGATCTCGGTGCACTACATGGGCGCACCGTCCGCCCGCATCGTCGTGAATGCGCCGCAGCTGCATCCAAGCCTTGCGGCCGTGCGCGCCCCAACCTCGGCTTTGGCCCAAGTCGTGGCCGTTCGAGTTGACGTTGCGCTGCCGAACGAGGCTAAGGAAGTCGACGAGATGGTTCGGCCCGTTGCGGTCAATGCATCGGGCGGCGAGGTCGCCGGCGTCGAAGTCGTCCCCGACTTAGTGCACGTCAAGATTCGATTCGTGGCCGCTGCCGTCAAGTGAGCCCGCTCTTTGGAACCGATGGCGTCCGCGGCGTCGCAAACCGCGAGCTCACGCCCGAGCTGGCGTTTCGTATCGGCCGCGCAGCTGCCGCCACGCTTCACGACGGCACCAACGACGAGCGGCCCTTCGTCGTCGGCCGCGACACGCGGATCTCGGGTAGCATGCTTGAAGCCGCGATCGTCGCGGGGATTACCTCGGCCGGGCGTAATGCGCTGCTCGTCGGCGTAGTGCCGACGCCGGCCGTCGCCTCGATAGCCAGAAACGTGAACGCCGCGGCCGGGGTTGTGATTAGCGCGTCGCACAATCCGGTCCCCGACAACGGGATCAAGCTGCTTGCCGGCGATGGTTATAAGCTCTCCGACGAGCTTGAGCGGCAGATCGAGGCCGTCCTGGATTCACCGGATCTGCCGCGACCGACCGGGACGGCCGTCGGCGTTGCACGAGCCGCGCTGAACTTGGCGCGGTATTACTATCACGAGCTCTACGAAGGCCAGCCCGATCTTGGCGGCATGAAGGTGATCGTTGACGCCGGTTGTGGCGCGGCCTACGCGATTGCACCGTATGCGCTGCGCAAACTCGGCGCAACCGTCGTCGAACTCAACTGCGAGAGCGACGGCGCCCGAATCAACGTCGAGTGCGGCGCGACCGATCTGCGCGAGCTGCAGCGCGCCGTTGCGCGCCATGCCGCAGACGGCGACGGGCGTGCCATCGGCGTCGCCTTCGACGGCGATGCGGATCGCGCGCTCTTTGTGGATGAAACGGGCGCGATCCTCACCGGCGATCACGTAATGTTCGCCATCGGCACGGAGATGCACTCAAATCGCGAGTTAAAGGACGACACGATCGTTGCGACGGTAATGAGCAACATCGGCTTCGAACACGCACTGCGCGAGCACGGCATCAAGCTGATCAGAACGGCCGTCGGCGACCGGTACGTGCTCGAACGAATGCGCGAAGGCAGCTACACGTTAGGCGGGGAGCAGTCAGGGCACATCATCGATTTGCGTTATAATACGACCGGCGACGGTCCGCGAACGGCCGTGACGCTGCTCGCGATCGTTGCGGCACGGCGCACGACGTTGCACGATCTCGTAAGCGCGGTTCGGATCGCGCCGCAGATTCTCGTGAACGTTCCCGCGCGCGACGACCGCGTTTTAGCGTTGGATTCGATACGCGAAGCGATCGCCTCGGCACAAACCGCGCTCGGGGACTCCGGGCGGCTGCTCATCCGGCCGTCGGGAACCGAACCGCTGATTCGCGTCATGGCCGAGGGCGAGGATCGGCCGACGATCGAACGGGTCGCCGGTCGGCTTGCTTCCCGAATCGAGCAGGAGGTTAAGCGCTTAGCGGCGCCGTAAAGGCCTCAATCCGGTAAAGCGGATAGTCCTGGGAGGGCGTGGGTGCAGTTCGCCGAAGCGCCCGGCATCGAGGTTTCCCGAGCGTCAAGCCTTATCGGGAGACTCCAATGCCTAAATAGGTCACTGAGTCGGGACGCCGAGTCCCGAGCGGGGGATATCCCGGTAAAGGGGTGAGTGGGCCGGTCGGCCCTAGGGCGATTCTTTCCCGCCCGAACCCGTCAACTAACCCCGCAAGTGTCGTGGAAGAGGAGCGATTTCTTGCGTTACGTGTTAGCTGCTGGGGCGTTTGCCCTTATGATCGCCGGTTTGAGCCCTCTAGCTC
>JBAPZS010000371.1:0-3236 GCA_049285355.1 Candidatus Cybelea sp.
GCGCACGGATATGCGTTGCCTCGCGGTAGCCAAGTACGCCTCCGTCGCCACCGCATCTTGATAGTAACTCAACTGATCGCCGACGTATGCGAGCAGCTCGACGAGCATGATGCCGATGTCGGGGACGTGCGTCTCGGTCCAGTCCGGCATCGTTTGAGCGAGCCGATCGAGAATGAGCTGCCTGAACGTTCCGAAGTCTTTTGCGAGGTAGTTGATGTCGGGCTGCACGCGCGCCGGTGGCGGACACACCTGCACCACGCGGCAGTCGAGCCCGGTTGGGCACGACGCCTTGAAGCTGAAATCCACGGCGTCGTAGACGGGGTCGAACCCCTCCATCGGCCGGACTGCACCCTTCTCATCGAGCGCTACGATCGCGAGCGCGTACTGCGAGAAGTCGCCCGGGCGATCGACCCGGACCTCCATCGAATCGTCGAGGGTGGGATCGCGCTGACGCCGCACCAGGACGGACGTGACCTGCACCGGAGTTCCGCTGCCCGTGATGGAGACGTTCGGCACGCCGATCTTCTCCGGTGCTTTGCCAAGGAAGAACACTTCGAGCGTCGTTTGGTCGGCGCTAACGTCAATGAAGTCCAGGCCGTACAGCGTGGACTGCCGTACCTCCTCGCGACGCCGTTCCTCCCGGCAGAGAACGTCCTGCGCGATCATGGAGCGCTGCGCACGAAGGTGTTCACTTGTTGCTGCTGCGTCGAACGGATGACGTACTTCACCGTCACGCTCAGGGTCGCGTCTTGAGCGGTCACGGTGAGATCTTGCAGGTCGATCAGGTCGCCGAGGTACCGGTGAACGGCGGCTTGCGTCGTAAACTGCAGTGCCGCGGCAAGCTCGGTGCTGTTCGGCGCAAAGACGAGCTGCAAAAGTCCGCTGCCGAAGTCGGGTTGATTGACGCGTTCGCCGGGCGACGTGAACAGCAACTCTTCGATCATCTCGCGGATGTGATCGGCATCGTCGGTGGTCGCGGTGCGGCCCTTGGCGTCGAACCAGAGCGGGAAATCGATGTTCATCGCATCACATCCCGGTAACCCGGGTCTGTGCCACCGTTGTGACGAGCGGCGTCCCCGTGGGGACGCAGATCGCCAGGCTTCCCATGACCAGCAACGGCTGACCGTTCGAGGTGACGCGCAACGCCGCAGTTGTGAATTGCGCGCTGACGCAAGGCCCGTTCGCCACTATCGGCGGCGGAAGCACGCAACCAGCCACCACGTAGGGGCTGGTCATTGCCACCGTCGGCATGCCCATCACCGTGACGCGCGGGTTGGGAACCGTCGGTTGCGCCTGTCCACCATGCGCGCAGATGACCGTCGCTCCAACGTGAAGCAGGAACCCGGGCATCAGATCACCACCAGCGCGCCGTTATTGATGGTGACCGACGGACCTTCCAGCATGATCGTAGCGATCCCATTTGTGATGATGATGCCGGTCTCGGTGACCATGATACGCGGACTGGTCGGCGTTGCCACCGGACCAGCACAGAGCATCACGCCGCCCGCCGGCCCCGGCAGGTCGCTGATCACGAGCGCGTTCTGGAGCGAGGTTTGCAGAACGATGTTTGGGCTGGCCGGGACGCCGGCCAGCGCGACGAGCGGTACTTCGGCTGGATTGCCCCACCAGCCGCCGGTCCACACCGGATAGTCGGGGTCGCCGCCTTCGAACTGCACCCAGACGCCGGCGCCGAGTTGCGGCACGACGAATACGCCCATCTGCTTGCCGGCGATCGGAACGCACGGCATGGCCCAGGTTGATGGCGTGATGCCTCCGACGTCCGGGACGATCACGAGGAGCCGGCCGAGAAACATCGGGTCGACATTCTCGACAACCGTGGCGCGATAGATGCCGTAGTACCGATTGGGACCGCTCATACGCTTACCGTCGTCACGGACGACCCGGTCCCGCCACGCGTTAGCGAGAAGCTTTGCTTGTACTCGCCGCGCTTGATGTCGTGAGTGACGCTCTTAACGTAGTAGAGACCGTCGTAGTACGTGCCGCCGCCGCGAACCGCGCAGAGCTGGCGTGCCTTCAAGACGTTGCCGTAGCGTAGGACGTCGAGCTGGCCGCTGGCTGTGATGACGTCGGCCGTTTCGAAGAGCTTGGCCAGACCGGACAGCGCGGCACCGACCGGATCTTGATTCGCAATCGGCCGCAGCTGCAAATACTTGAGGGGCGTCGGTGCATGCGCTGCCTGCGGGGCTTTGATGAGATCGATGCTCGGCAACGGAATGGGGATCGGGAGCTGTGTGTTCTGCTCGATGATCGTCACGAGGTAGTTTGTGGCTAGGGTGCCGTCGTAACTGAAACTGAGGGAATCGAGCGTCGTCGTGGCGTCGAAGTTGATGCTCATCGCCGGCTGCGTGCCTCCGAACATCGTCGTAAGGTCGGGACCCCAATATGCGAGGCTCTTCCCCGGTGTTGGACCTGGATCGAGGTAGAAGACCGCACCGACTTGACTGGCGAGGGTCGTGACGTACTGATAGTCGGTGCCGTCCTGTTTCATGTAGCGCGCGATCGGATTCTGGATGAGCGCGAGGAGCGGGGGAATTGCCACCGGCACGACACCGAGCACCAAATACTTGGCGAGGATCAGCTCGACGATCACGAACATTGGCATCGCCGGATACGGAATTCCGGTCAGATCGATGAAATCCATCAAGGCGGTGAGATCGAGTCCGGTGACGGTCAACGTCGTTTTTCCGGCGTCGCTGCTCGGCGTCAAGTCTTGCTTCGTAATGATGCCGTCCATCAGCACTTCGGTAGCGCCGCTTACCGTTACCGCCACGATCACGCGCTGGCGCGGATCGAAGAAGCCGGACGCGTGAAGCTGCCCCAGCGCCGCGTTCTTACCCATGGTGAACTTCAACTGGAAGCCGCCTTGACTGCCCATCGTGGTCGTGACCTGAACCGAAGTCAACGCATCGATCACCGCCTCAGGCACCGGGCTTGCGTTGAACGAACCCATCATCAACGTCAGGTAGAAGCCCTGATTCACAGCGTCACGCCCGTGATACCGCTTGGCATCGTGATACGCAGCTTGCGACCGACGGTTTGCGTTAGCTCCCAGGGCCGCATTGCGCAGTTGGCGTCGCACAGGCGCCAGAACAATGTCGGATCGCCCAAGTACAGCGCGGCGATGTTGTCCAACCGCTCGCCTTGCAGGACGGTGTGTTCTTGCAAGAGTTGGAAGGCGCCGGGGGGAGGCACGAAACGCCGCAACAAGTACGTTA
>JBAPZS010000372.1:0-2351 GCA_049285355.1 Candidatus Cybelea sp.
GGCGACAACAACCAAATAAAAGACCTGGTCAAATACTTCGACTTCGCGGTGGACGAGCAGTGCTTCGTGCAAGGGTGGTGCCACCAGCTGACGGCCTACACCGCGAACAACCGCGAGGCGGTGGACGTCGAATACACCGACCAGCTCAACCAGACGCGATTCTTGGACAAGACGTGCCCAAGCGACAAGCCTTACAACGCGACACCAATCCTCAAAAGGCTGGAGCTGACCGCCTGGATCGTTACCTGCACCTGAGGCTCGTAGCTACTGCGACGGCAGCACGGTCTGTCGCATTCCCGCAGAAGGGGCGGGCGGCAGTCGGTCGTTTGTCGCGTCCAGCGGATGAGCGACGATGCGATAGTCGAACAGCAAACTCGAACGGCCATGCTCGGTTTCGCGCACGCGGAATGCCGTCGGAGTTTTCTCACTGACGTAGAGACCTCGCGTATCGCCTAAAGGCGTAAGAAAGACGTAGTACCAGCCGCGATCCATCACCGAGGTGAAATCGCGATCGATCTGTACCGTCGCGCCGCCATCGTACATGCGAGCCGTTCCGACGTCCTCGATGATTGCGGTTGCGCTTTGAGCTGCGTAGGTCAACACGTCGCCTCCCGCGCTGCGCCGCTGGCGCGTCTGCGTGGGTGATTTACCCGTGATCGTCCCGCTGCAACCCAGATTGCCCTTAGGGTCGATGGTGCAGTTCCCGTGGGTCGCGAGGTTATAGACATCGAGTATCCACGAGCTTTTGTCATCGGCCTGTCCGGCTATGGCGTATTGCGTACCGCTCTTGTCGCCCGTTTCGCCAAAAACGCCGGTACCGTTGCCGCTGTTTCGTCCGAAGACGCCGAAGGCCGTACTCGCGGCGGAGAAACCGTAGAGGCCGGCGTTGGGATCTCCGGAAAGTGACTTCGTACTGGTAGTTTCGCCGAAGACGCCGGGCCCGTTACTGGACTTGCCGTAAACTCCGTGCCCCGTGCCACTGGTCCCTTTGGCGATGCCGGCGACCGCGGAGTTTCCATTCGTCGTTGAAGTAACGCCGTGAACTCCATCGGCGCTTTCCGATACGCCGTAGGCGCCCCAAGTTTTGCTGCCACTCGAATCGCCCTCCACGCACGCCGCGCCGACGCTGCAGTTAAAAAGCCCACTGGTCGTAGTCGGCCTGGCCTGCTCGGCCCGCACGATGCCGAGGCTGGAAAGTGCGACGGCTGTGCCGACGGCGAGTGTGCTTACGACCGCGACCCGGCTTAAGCGGGACCTGGATCGAAACATCACCTTCCTCCTTTCGGGAGTCTGCTTGGCTGGGGTCGCTCCATTCTAGCACCCGGCTGCGAAGCCGGAGGGCTTGCGTCTTCTTCGCAAATGCGATAAAAGATTTATTATGGCGCATTGGGAGCGAGAAGGTTGCGTGAGGGATCTGGGGGCGTACCTGCTCACCGAGCGCAAGCGCAGCCCCTTGACGGTGGCCGCCTACGAGCGTGACCTCGACGAGTTTGCGGCCTATTTGAAGGCGGAGCACGGTAAACGGCCGGCGGAGATTCCCGACGCGTCGCTGCTCGCGGCCGGAACGCGGCAGATCCGGCAATACATCGCCCATCTTTTCGACAAGCGGAACTACGACAGCCGGACGGTTTGCCGCAAGCTCTCCTCGATTCGAGCCCTCTACCGGTTCCTGAAGATCACCGGCGTTATCTCGGACGACCCGGCATCGGCGATCCCCGGCCCATCGGTTGCCAAACGCAAGCCTGCCCCATTGAAGCCCAGCGAAGTCCTGCGACTGCTGCGGACCTCGCTTGCCGGTCGTCCGGAGGTCGCGCGTCTGCGGGACGCCGCCATCATGGAGCTGTTCTACGCCAGCGGAATGCGGCGGGCCGAGCTGGCGAACGTGCGCCTCGCCAACGTGGATCTCGCCGAGCGGACGATTCGCGTCACCGGTAAGGGCAACAAAGACCGCACGGTCGTGATCAACCATGCGGCGGCGGAGGCGATTGAGGCCTATCTGCGCGTTCGCCCCCGCAGCGCGGATCCGGCCCTCTTTCTCGGGCGTGGCGCCAAAGCCATGACGCCCGGCCACATCTGGCGGATCTTCAACGACATCTACCGAGTGAGCGGCATTCAGAAGCACGCTAGCCCGCACACGCTGCGCCATTCATTTGCGACGCATCTCGTCGAGAACGGCGTCGACCTCGAAACCGTGCGCGAACTGCTGGGACACGAGAATCTTGCGACGACGGGCATTTACCTGCAGCTCGCCATGGGTCACAAACGACGCGCCTACGACGAAGCGCATCCGCGCGATCGCATGCCGGACCGCTGACTGAGGTTCCCTACAACTCTTCTTTTTCAACGCTCCA
>JBAPZS010000373.1:0-10999 GCA_049285355.1 Candidatus Cybelea sp.
GTCTAGAAGAAGCGACCGTGCACGCCGCAACCGGCGTGGAGAAGTTCCTGGAAACGAATACAGCAGCCTGGATGAGGCGGTATGACAACTTTCCCCGAAAAGGCGGACCGTGGGGATGGCAGATTCCACGCAGACATCGGATTAGGCGCAGAGCCGCGCCCTGACGAAGCCTAGAAGAGCATCTTCACTGCGGCGATAAATTCGACGGCCACAGCGGACCCGTCGGCAGGGCAAACCAGATCAGTCCGTTCCACGTTGGTTTCTGACCGACACTTAACGCCTCTTCGGCGTAGAGAATGATAAAGCGCGCGACATGGTAGGAGGCATCGATGTTGCCGATCTGCGTGTGGTTGCCGAGTCCATCGTTCGTCAACTGTTCCCCGACGGCAACGAGGCCACGCGAACCGATGTTATCGTAGAGTTCGTACGAATAGCCGTTGCTGCCCGCCGGGGGCGCGCCCATACCCGGATTGCCGTCGTGATTCATCTGATAGGTCGCAAGGAAGCCGGGCACGCCGTTGACCGGGTCGTGCTGTGCGTAAAAAGCATTGGTGTAATACTGGTCGAATCCGCCTTCGGTCAACGGCCAGGAACCCCGGGCACCATAGTAGCCGAACTCGAGCGGATTGCCCCGGTTCGCAAAGGCCAACTTATACTGCAGCGTCTTGTCCTGCGTCCAATCGTAGTCGTTGAATCCGGCCCAGTCGGCGCCTGAGGTTACGTACGAAACTTCTGCATCGAGGGAACCGCGAAGGTACGCGAACTTGTAGCCCCAGCGATTGGCATCCAGCTCGTAGGTGTGTTCGCCGACGGTCATCTCCGCCGCGGAGTTGATGGTTAGGCCGGTAACGTCGAACCACTGACTAAACTCCGATGGTGCCGGCACTTCGAGCTTCCCCGCGAAGATGTGTCCCGATCCGTCAAAAAAGTTGTTGTAGGCAACCCACGCGGTGTCGAGCCCTCCGGCTTCGCTTTGCTGCCAAATCCACTGCTGCACGTGATACGTCCATTCGCTGCTAGGAGTTCCGAACGCACCGTCGGCGTGCACCCCGAGACTCCCGATGTCCCACGAAGCTGCGTTTGGCGACTGCTGCGAGTAGCTTACCGGATAGTCGACCCATATCGGAGACTCCCGTTCCAATACGTGCGGATTCAATCCCGCGTATCCCGACCGCTGCACGTAGCGTCCGTAGGCGTTGAGCGCCGGAATCTGAATGTGGCATTCGGAACACTCAATGCCGTACGCTTGCGCGAAGTTCGGCATCGCTTGCGCCGGAGTCTTCGTTGCCAGCATCATCGTACCGAAGCCGACTGCGGCAAGAACCGCGGAGGCAAGACCTCTTCGCCTGCTAACCATCGTAGCAAGCCTCGTCGCGTAGGCTTCTTCGATTCGTTAGCGTGCGATCGTTCACGGCACCACGTTCACCGTGAGTGTCATATTCGGGTGGCCCGCTCCACACATGATAGCGCAGTGGAGCACGTACTTTCCGGCTTTCTTGGGCGTGACTTTGACGTTCGTCGACGAGCCGGGCGCAATCGTTGTCAACGGAATCCCCAGCGCGTCGGATTGAAGTCCGTGGACGCCTTGGCTCGATGTCAGCTGAAGCGTGCTCTCTTGATCGACGTGAATCTGGATGGTGTCGGGCGTGAATTTCCAGTCGGAAGCAACGATATTGATCGACGACGTAGCCGCAGTCGAAGCGGCCGGAACCGCACCTGCAGCGACAAGCGCCGTCATTGCGAGAACTCGGTAGTGCATTTTCATAGCTGCCATTATAACCCCCGGCGGATGAAGAATTGGGAATGCAGCCTCGCTGCTTTCTTCGCGCGATTACGCGGCCCTCCAAAACAGGTTGCTGACTAAATTCGTCGAAGGCGCAAATCTCTTAAGCGGAGTACGCGCCGCTGGACGGAGGCCGCGCTCGAAGATGTATGTGAGGCTCGTCGTTGTTGCCGGAATCGTCGTCACCGGATTGATTCTTGGGAACACCCGCAGCGCGGTGATGGGCGCTCAGGCGCCCGACGGCGAAGCAATCTTCCGTCTTAACTGCGCGGCTTGCCATCAGGCTACGGGCCAGGGCGGTGGCCCGTATCCACCGCTCGCAGGCAATCCTGACGTTAATCAGGTCGACAGCGCCAGTCTCATCCAGACGGTTCTTAATGGGCGAACGGGTCCGATCACGGTTAACGGCAGGCAATACGGTGGGAATATGCCGTCTTGGCGAGGTCAACTTTCGGATGCCCAGATCGCGGCCGTGCTCACGTACGTACGAACGGCGTGGCACAACAGCGCGCCAGCAGTTTCGGAAGATCAGGTTGCGACCGCGCGTTCGCCGGAGGCCTTGAGCGGCGCGGAACTCTTTGCTGTGAAGTGCTCGACCTGCCATCAATCAGTGGGCCAAGGAACTGACGTATACCCACCGCTCGAAGGCAACCCGGTCGTCATCGCCGCAGACCCCACCACCATGATCGGTGTGATCGTCAACGGGCGTTCGGGTCCTATCACGGTCAACGGCAAGACGTTCAACAACCAAATGCCGACGTGGAAAGGACAGCTTACGGATGCGAGCATTGCGGCGGTCGCTACATATATTCGCTCCGCCTGGGGTAACAATGCCTCGCCCGTGACGGAGGAACAAGTCGCCGCCATCGGCTCACCCATCTCGGTTCAAGTCGGGGCATCAATCTACGCGAAGAATTGCGCGGCTTGTCACTCGGCAACCGGGGTGGGCGGAATTGGCCCCGCACTCGCTGGTAATCCGCACGTCAATATCGCCAATCCGACCACGATGTTGACTACGATTTTGCAAGGCCGTAATCAAATGCCGTCATGGCGCGGGCAACTCGCGGCAAGCGACATCGCAGCGGTTGCAACCTTCGTGCGCTCCTCGTGGGGGAACAATGCCGGCCCGGTGACCGTACAAGAAGTAACAGCGATCAAGTGAACGGTGTTCGGGGTTAAACCCCCAGCCATTGATGAAACGCGCGGGCCGTGGTTGTGCAACGCTCGCCCCCGCGGTGGAACCGGATCGCCGGGCTAATTCCGGTCTACGCCTGAGCAACTTTCTGCTATTTCCAGCCATCTCGAATTCACAAATCGCCTTGTAAAACGGCCTTTTGGCGATCTCAGGCTCGCTCCAGCTACAGGCAAAAGCGCTTTCGATTCCTGTTGGCGCTGGGCCGATGCGACTCCCACAGGCACGAAGCCCGTCCCCAAGCCGTCTACGGGCGCTCAGTTCCTATTAGGGCCACCGCGACAATCTTCTTCGCCGCGGGCTTTATTCAGGCGCAAAATCAGGTGCAAACGTCGTCACTTCTCGACATGCTTTGACAAGTCTGCACAAGCAGAAAATTACCGACAGGCAAACTCTTTAACACCTCTTAGCGGGTTTTCGCAAGTCTTGGCAGACAAGGGGCAAGCGTTTTCGAATCCCGCTGCGGCTATTTTCCCGTTCTATTTACTGAGATCTTTGGTCGAAAAACCGTGGACCGCTAGCCAGGCGGGATCGGTCATGACCCGCAATGCTTCGGTGAACAAGCTTTGAACGTCGGCGAGCGTTGTTGTGGGATCGTTATTATAGTCCATTAGCCGGTGGTGATAGCTACGGCCCTTGCTACGGTCATCGACAACACCTCGAATGACTTCCAATGCGGGTCGACGATGATCGATCAATCCTGTGCCACCCGTGATCTCCTCCACGGCTTTTTCACCGGCGCAGTATATGCTAAACGTTGCTGCCTTTGGTGCGCAGTTCCGATCATCAGCGCGGTTCCACACCGCAGTGCTTGAGAGTATGTCAGCCGCACGCCCGATGACCCGTGCGTCGAGCGCGTTTGGTGGAACCTCGTTAACTCCGTCTAGCTCAAACGCAAACCCGGACGACGTCGTCCGATATCCCGTAATGGGAAACCAGCCGTAGATCGTCTGCAATATTCCGGCAGCTCCGCTGTAGATCTGGAGTTGGATCGGCGCATTCGGATAGCCTTCGTCCGTCATCTCCCCGTACCAAACGGACTTCGGCGAGGAACCACTGCGCCACAAGCCCCCCACAACCGTATCCGACGGTTCTAGCGTCATCGTAGGCATTTGGTCGAAAAGGCGGCCGCAGGAACCTGTAACAGCAGAACTACCGGTGGCGAACGCGCACGTTGAAAGGACGCCCGATGGTTGCGGCGTAGCCGCCGTTAGCATTATCGCGCCGTAGGCTACGCAAACGCATGTCCCGATTGCCTTCCCGGAGAGCATTGCTTTCGATCCTAATGCGGCGCGGCCGATACGGCAAGAGGCTGAAGCGTGGAAATAGTCCCCCGACGGGGCATCCCGTGTCACAATCGTGTCACGTAAGGGGCAGAAAAGGACCGTGTCGGACAGGAACGGACAGTAAGCGAGAGATTGAAAAACCCCTACTGGGTAAGGCTTTTCAGTATAGGGCGGGAACGGCCAGGACCGGCCAGGACCGCAGATATAGTGTTCGACTCCCGCTGGGGCTACAAATTCTCTCCTCTTTCCAACATTTGTCTAACCGCTTGAAAGTCGCGGTTACCCGCAGATGCTAGAAGAAACGTCCGCGCAGGCTCCGCGATGTGTGTCGGTTAGCACTTAGTCTGGGCGAGTTTTCCAGGAAGAATGCTGATGACACCGGACGACGCCGCCCCCATATGCACGTTTTTTAGGACGAAACCCACTCCACGGATCGTGGCACCGTACTTGGAAGAAAATGCTTTCGTATAGCAATATCCAAGGGAGTTCCAGAGACTCCCCGCGTCGGAGGCGCCTTGCACAGTGTACGGCTTCCCGACCTTGAGTGACTTGCTCGCCAGACCGCCCGTAGCCGGGAGCTGCGCACCAAAAATAACGCCGGTCCTATCGAGCCCAAACTGTATATAGAAGATTGGGGTCACCGAACCCACCGGCGGAAACAGGGCGGGATTGTATGCCGTCGTGCTGCTGATCAATCCCATGGACGAACTCGAGACGCTGGGATAGTTCGTGCTACCCCCCCAACCTCTGAACCTCGGAACGCAAAGAATGCCTCCCTTGCTAGAAAGCGGCTTCGCGCCGATGCTTGCGTAATCTTTAGTGTTCGTCTGACCCTTGCAAGCCGGGATTGGCGCGAGGTCCGGCGCAGCCACACTAGGCGGAGCGCCGTTCGTTTGAGTCGGAACTTGAGATCCGCCGCATGCGGCAAGTGATACAGCCGTGACTGCACTAATAACATGACGCCGTGAAAAAAGCATAATAGCCCTTACATTTAGAGAACTTGTTTCGTGCGCTTCTCGCGCGGTGGACTGCAGACCTTTATCCGAAGCCATTGGCAGCAAGATCTGACGCATTCGTGAGTTACGTGCAAATAACGCTAGGCGGCGATTCGCCTGCGGGCCGCTGGGCAGGCTCTAGCCCGCAACGGGGCAGCTTCTATAGCCCAAGGAACTGATCGCTCCTCACTGGTACCCTGTCCCCGGTGGTCTGGGAAGCGATCAGTGCAGTTGCTACGGCGTTTACCGGTATAGTGATCGCCGTCACGGTTCTCGTGGGATCTCGACAGTTGCGAGCAATGAATCGCCAGCTGGAGCATTTTCAGAGTGCTACGCAGCTCGACGGGACGCTGAAAGTCTACGAAATCTATCGCAGCCAGCAGTTTCAGGAAGCCCAGCACTTCGTCTTTAACGAGCTCACCGATCGGTTACGAGACCAGCGCTACCGATCCGACGCCGAAAACGTCTCGAATCTTGACCTTTCCGTCCATAAAGAACGATTCTTGCTGCATATGTACGAAGAGATTGGTGCATTAGTTCGGCACAATCTGCTGAACTCCGATGTTATCTACGACGTCTATAGTTCGCTGATTATCGGCGCTTGGAAGCGGTTGAACGACCTGATTACAGTTCAACGTCAAAACTATGGCGGCGACGAACTTTGGGAAAACTTCGAATACCTCTATAGAGGCGCGATGCGAGCCGAGGCGTTGTCGGCGAACGGAACCGACACATAGCAAAGTGTCTGACGCCGCGCCTTGAAGCCCAAACGTTGAAAAACGCGGACCAGCCGATCCGGTCGAACCTGTGGAAGCCTGCTCACGCGCTAGAAAGGAGCTGCTTCGGATTGCCCGCTACGCGGCGTGCGGGTTCACGGCGACCGTCTCAAGGCGGGCCTCGCCCGCGTCGGGCGGCGGAACCTCAGTGCCTTCGTCGCGGCGCACGGCAATCGAAAGTTCAACGGACCGCGTCTCAGCGAGAGACCTCCGGATCGTCACCGATTTCGCTTCGAGGTTCACGTCTGACCATTTCACAACGAGGAACTTGCCGCGACTCGGTCGGGTCGGAACCGATCATGGTGCCGGCGTGTCTCATACTGTGAGATGAGCGAGGACGCTGAAGCGAGATCCGAGGTCATTGGGGAGATAAGAATCGAGCGAGGCGGACGGCGGCGAGCCGGGAACGCCAACGTTGACTTTGGGAAGACGGCGACCGACTACGGTCGGTATCGCGCAGGCTTTCCCAACGCGCTATTCGATCGACTCCTCGCTCTTGGAGTCGGGCGCGCAGGATCTGCGGCGCTTGATATGGGCACCGGAACCGGCACGCTCGGACGCGGATTCGCGCTACGCGGATGCAAAGTCGTAGGTCTGGACCCATCGTCTGCATTGCTCGACGAGGCGCGCCGGCTCGACGCAGAATTCGGCATCACGACGACCGGATATTTGGAGGGTCGTGCCGAGAACCTTCCGTTCGATGGCGCGGCATTCGATCTCGTCGCTGCGGGGCAATGCTGGCATTGGTTTGACCGTTCGCGCGCGGCGGCCGAAGCGCATCGCGTTCTGAAGCCTGGCGGCCGGATCGTCATCGCGCATTTCGACTGGATCCCGCTTCCCGGAAACGTGGTTGACGCCACCGAGCAGTTAATCACGCAACACAATCCTCAGTGGAAAATGGCCGGAGGCACCGGCCTTCACGCGCGATTTTTGACCGACATTGCGATCGCCGGCTTCACGGGTATCGAAACGTTCTCGTTTGACGTCGGCGCGCCGTACACGCACGAGGCCTGGCGCGGACGCATCCGCGCGAGCGCCGGCGTCGCAGCCAGCCTATCTCCCAAAAACGTTTCCGAGTTCGATGCGGACCTCGCCCGCTTACTTGAGCGCGAGTACCCCGAAGATCCGCTGCTCGTGCCCCACCGCGTCTGGGCCGTGACCGCAACCCGGTAATCTATCGAATCTGAAGTTCCATAAAGGTTGGGCAGCGAAAGATGTAGCCGATAAGCTGCATCCGAGCGTTGCTTAACGGTATCAAGGGCGACGCGGGCGCAACGGTGCTCTCGCGGCACGTGACATCAGACAGCCCGGCCTGCTTGAGCAGCGGCTTGAACGTGCGCCGTGTGAAACTGCTTTTACGTAGCGGCCTTCCATCGGGACGCCTGAAGACGTTGGTTGTATTTCATCCAATCGGCACAGATATACAAATGCGAGCGTCGGCGGGATGCCGAAGAGCGGCGCCCATGGAAGAGCTTTTTGGTAGACGAAGTCAGCGCCATCATCGTCGGGGTGGGGGCCGGCACGCATGGATCGCCGATCGAAGGCCCGCGGAGTCGGGCGGGCGTCATACGTCAGGGTTGAACGTCGCTCCGTGACAATAGCAACGCTTGTCTTTGCCATCCTTGTTTCGCTCCCGCCACAGCGGACGTTCGATGCGGGCATCATGCAGGTCCAGCAATTCGGGAGGTCCGATGCGCGGCCTATCATTCTTATTCCGGGGCTTGCATGCGGACCGTGGGTGTGGGACGCTCAGATCGCGGCGCTCGCTCCGAAATATGATGTCTTCGTCGTGACGTTGCCCGGATTTGATGGGCGGCCGATGATTGGCGGTAGCGGCTTGATGCGCCAAGCCGTTGATTCGGTCAATGCGCTGATCGTTTCGCAGCATCTACAGCGCCCCATCGTCGTCGGCCACAGCCTTGGCGGGACGGTTGCCGTGCTATTCGGCGAAACATATCCGCACGACGCAGCGAATATCGTCACTGTGGAGGGCGGCTATCCGGTCGCCCCGACGCAAGCGCAACGTAACGCGAACGTTGCACGGAGCACCGCACCGTACGAAGCGATTACACAGGGTCAAGTGGCGGAGACGCTACGAAAGAACATGCTGCAGTACACAATTACGCGAAAGGCCGACGTGGATCGCGCGACGGCCCTCGCGGGTCTGAGCGACCCAATGGCAATCGTCGCATGGATGAAGGCGGCCATGTTGCTCGATCTTACGCCGCGCGTCTCCGCGATCCGCGTTCCATTTACCGCGATCATTCCGTTTGACGCGCAAATCGATCCGTATCAGGGGTTCAAAACGGCAGCGGACAAACTTGAAGCGTACAAGGCGTGGGTTTCGCATGCGCGCAACGGAAAAGTCATCATAATCGCCGGATCACGCCACTTCGTCATGATCGACCGCCCTCACGCCTTCGAGATGGCGCTCGAGTCGGCTATCGCGCGCTGAGGCGGCGGAACGCCGTCGGCGTGTAGCCGACGATCCGATGAAAGGCGCTCGAAAAGTGTGCGATGCTGCCGAAGCCGTTCGCCGCCGCGATCTCGTCTATCGTGAGCGTCGTCGTACGCAGCATTTCAGTTGCGCGCGTGATTCGCAGCTTCGTCATATAGGCATGCGGGGCCATGCTTTCATGCGCGAGGAATCGCCGCGTAAATGTGAATCGCGATAGATGCAATTCGCGGGCGATCACGGCAACCGTGACCGGTTTCGCGCAGAGTTCTTGGATGACCCGCTTCGCATACGACATACGGACGTCGAATGCGGTCTTGCGGCTTTGAGTCGCGCCGGCCCGTGCGACGACGTCGTAGAGCGAGAACGCGAGGCTCTCTACCCGCTCGGGATCGCTCGCCGCGGCCGCGATAGCTCGGCGGTGCAGTAGCATCTCCGGCGTGAGACTTAGTACGGATTTCGGAAACAAGCGATCGCCATCGTCATCAAGCGCATCGTCTTTAACCGCGACAATGAAACACTCGTTGGGCACGCCGCGCTGATGGGAGCAGGCGTAGTGACGGAGGCCCGTGCCGGCGACAAGCACGCGCGTGTCGACTGTCGCTCTCCGCTGCGTCTCGTGGTACTGCCATTCGCCCACATCGGTAAAGACGAGCGAATGCGAGGGATACTCATGGTCGACGTTCGGATGCGCGTGCGCCGCATCGCGCTTGTAGTAATGCAGTGACGCGCTTGCGCCGCTCGCGATGGTCAACAGTTCGCCGCATCCGAAGTCTCGGACGCGCTTCGCGCGAGATCGCTCGATCATTCCTGATCCTTCGGCACGATTCTACAAATGCCGTCCGCACCGGAGCTCGAACCAGCATTTAGCATGCGCTCCTTCCTATCCGGCGTCGCAGTGACCCTCGTAGCGATCGTTCTCTTGGCGTGGGTCTGCGTTGCGGGCGGATACGCCCCTATAAACGCCGATGCGGCGCCACCAGCGGTGGAGCAGTGGGCTGCCCGCACGGCAGTTATCGCGGGCGTCGAGCGGCAGCTCGTGCATGGGGCGAATCCGGCAGCCGGCGAGCCCGCCACGCTCGACGGCATTCGAGTGTACAAGGCGAATTGCGAAGTGTGTCACGGCGCATCCAAAGGCGAACCTGGAGCCATCGCGCGTGGGCTCTATCAGCGGCCGCCGCAATTTGCCAAGCAAGGGGTCGAAGATATTCCGTACGCGTTCACTGCCTGGATCGTCAGACACGGCATTCGACTCACCGGCATGCCCGCGTTCTCACCGACATTGACGGGTAGGCAGATCGATGATCTCGCGCTCTTTCTCCAGCACATGAACAAGCTCACGCCGGCGGAGCGTTTCGCATGGGGCGGAGAGCCTCTGCGCACGCCGCTTGTTGGGCTGTATCGGGCGATAGGCGGATCGCGGGCGTGTACGTATCTTCCGAAGCCCCGCGTGGCGCCCCATCACTTTCGCGCGCTAACGGCGGTGACGACCGATGGGCAGTTCCTCGTGGAGCACTTTTACAATCGTGGGATCTCCGAGATATCGGTGCTCGGGTTCGACGCCGCGCACCACCGGTTTGTGCGGACCAAGCTTTCCAAAGACGGAACCGTGGACATCGCCGTATCACCCGGTTTTGCGTCAGGCGCGTGGGCATGGACCGACATTACGGGCTCGTCGAGGCCAAGAACCGTGACGACGATTGCGCCGCAGACCGACGGATCGTATGCGTTTCGCGCGACAAACGACCCCGGCATTGGCAGCTGCGCCGCCTCCTTCTAAGGTACCCATTCACCGAAAACATCCCGTAGTTCGGCGCCGTCTGCATTTCTCCAATTAGCCGCGCGCCGCCGAGATTCGCATGGTCGGGTTGACCACGCATTGCCGAACCACAGATAAAGACCAGCATCGTTACATCATGCCGCGCTTACGCAACCAATCGATCATGATTTCCGGATAGCCCATCACAAACCGCTCTTGCATTTCAAAGTCCCCGTTGTACCCCGTGCGAGACGCTATCAAGGTGTGACCCGCGCCTGGAAAGATGTGTTCCGTAAAATCGGCCATCCCTGAACTCGCAAAAGCAGCGGCAAGCGTCGGAGCGGCGTGCTTAACGTCTACATTTCGGTCGAGCGTGCCAAAAAGTGCGATCGTCGGTGACGTGACTCTCCGCAGGGTGGGCCCCGGATCATAGCAGGTCGCGCGGCGCAAACTCGCAGCGGTCGCGGGTGACAGCGGAAACGTCAAATGAGCGGGAAGAAACGCCGTATCGAACCACGGCTCCTTTTGCGCCGCGTTGTATGCTTTTCGGGCCGTTCGCCAGGGAGCGTTGCCGTTGACGGACTCGATGAGAAGGCGCCACGTTTCGCGCGCGTTATCGATCGCGTCGGCGTGAAAGTGGTCGCGAATCATCCGTTGCGAAACTTCGTACATGACGTTCGCTTCGACCGTTTCCGCAGGAGCGCTCTTTAGGATCATAAACGCAATTGGGCGGTGGACGGCGACGATTGGCGC
>JBAPZS010000374.1:0-2552 GCA_049285355.1 Candidatus Cybelea sp.
GCTCTGCCGCATACGCGTCGGCGGCCGCCTCGCGCGCGCTGCGGCCGGTTATCACGTCGATCTCACCGATCGCCTCACGGTGATGGTACAGCTCGTGAAGGATCGCGAATGCGACGCGATCGGCGCAAAGCTGACGGTTGATGCGAATCTCGGGAACCTCCGGATCGTACTCCGCGCGCAGCTCGTCGTCACCCCAATCGCCCAAGTCGGCAAAACGCACACCGACACCGTAAGAACGAAGCAGCTCGAGTGCGCGCGTCACGCTTCGCTCCGGCGCAGATCCACGCCGTCGGCGATGAGTTGCGCGCGCAGCTCGCCGGCGTCGATCTCACCCGCGAGTACGCCGCGCGCGCAGGCCAGGGCCGCAGCGGTTCCAGCCGCCTGTCCGAGCGTCATCACGGTGGGTGTAAGCCGCGTCGAAGCCAGCGCTTCGTGCGTCGTCGAGATGCAGCGGCCGGCAACGAGCAGTTGCTCGCGATCGATCGGCACGAGACAGCGATAGGGAATCTCGTAGCTCGTTCCCGGCGCAAGGCGCATCGTCGTCGTTCCGCTGCCGCTTGGATTGTGCACGTCGATAGGGTACGCGCTGCGCGCCACCGCGTCGTCGAACCGCCGGGCCTGCAACACGTCGTCGCGCGTCAGCGTGTACCGGCCGACGATGCGGCGTGACTCCCGAATGCCAACCTGCGTTCCGGTCGCTGCGATTCGAGCCTTTGCAAAGCCCGGCACGTACGCTCGGAAAAATTCCAATAACTGCATCGTCTGCAGGCGCGACTCGATCTCGGCACGCGTCAGGTCGTCGGGATCGAGCGGGTCGATCTCCACGACTCGCGTCATGTTCACCGTTACTTCGTCCGGATACGGTGAGATGAAAAAAGAGACCAGCTCGCGCGGTACGTCAACGAGCCCGTCGGCGCGCGCGCGCTCCCAGAGCTCGTAAAGGCCCGCGACCGCGGTTAGCGCGGAGGGTACGCGCCCGTCAGGCGGCAGCGAGCTGCGCATCTCCTGCGGATGCGCGCGCAGATACGCCGCAAGCGCGCCAAGGTCGACGTGGCTCAGCCGAAACATCAGCGTGGCGGGCTGCACCCGGCCGCGTTCGTCGCCCTGTTGCGTGGGAACGCCGGCCGAGGCGGCGACGAGCGCGTCGGCGGTTGCGTCGATGACGACCGTCGCTCGATAGGTGCGCTCGCCGCCCACGGTTGCAACGGTTGCGCTCTTGACGGTCGTACCAGCAACCTCGGCCGACAGAAAGTACGCGTGCAAGAGCAGCGTAACGCCGGCTTCGCGCATCATCTCGAAGAGCAACGCCTTGTGCACTTCCGGGTCGAACGGCGTAATCGTCGCAACGTAGTCGGAGGAATCGCTGAGATGCCCCGGCGAGGCGCCCTTGCGCACGAGCCGATCGACCATCTCCTGCGCGATACCGCCGACGATGCGATCCTCGCCGGAGTGAAACGTCATCCACGGTCCGACCATTGCAGCCGTTGCGGTACCGCCGAGAAAGCCGTAGCGTTCCAGCAGCAGCGTTCGGGCGCCGTGTCGCGCCGCGGCAAGCGCCGCAGCACAACCGGCGTTCCCGCCGCCGACTACGAGCACGTCGAAGCCGGAGGAGTCGGAGCGGCTCGAAGAGCGCATTCGTAAGCAATTCGGCATTTGCAGAGCAGGCCATTTCGTTGCGCTCGGCAATACAGCGGGATGCAGACTCAGATCGGTTCCCAGGAGAGGAACTGGGGGATGGCTGCGCATTTGAGTGCGCTCGTCGCGGTCGTCGGACTACCGTTCGGACACGTTCTCGGGCCGCTCATCGTCTATTTGATCAAGGCCCGCGAATCTGAGTTTGTGGCACAGCACGCGCGCGCATCGCTCAACTACCAGATCACGATATCCATTGCAGCAGTCATCGGCATCATCATCGCGGTCGGGGCCGGGGTGGCTTACGCGGTCGCGGGCCACGGCGGCTCCGACGATTCCGTCGCAGGAGCGGCCTTCGCCGGCTGGTGGATCGCCATAGGCCTCGCGGTGCTGCTCGTGCTGCTGCTGTCGGTCATCTTCATCATCGCCGGGACAGTCGCCGCGAGCGAAGGCAAACCGTACACCTATCCGTTCGCGATCCGTTTCTTACGCTAGGAGTTAGAACCGAATGTTGATGCAACGAGTCAAGCCGCTCGCACGAATTCTGGCGGAGGGAAGCGACGAAAAGGCCGGCCTCAAACGCTCGTTGGGTCCCTGGGCGCTGACGGCGATGGGTATCGGTGCCATTATCGGCACGGGCATTTTCGTACTTACCGGCGTGGCTTCGGCAACACGCGCGGGTCCGTCACTGACGCTTTCCTTCGTGGTTGCCGGCATCGTGAGTGCGCTTGCCGCACTTTGTTACGCCGAGGTATCGAGTAAGATCCCCATCTCAGGCAGCGCATACACCTACACGTACGCAACGGTCGGGGAGTTTCTGGCGTGGATCGTCGGCTGGGCTCTCGTGTTGGAGTACGCTTTGGGCGCCGCGACGGTCAGCGTCGGATGGTCGGGCTATTTTACCTTCATCTTGCACACGC
>JBAPZS010000375.1:0-1721 GCA_049285355.1 Candidatus Cybelea sp.
GTCTTGGATCAAGCTGCCGGCTATGCGACGCTGGCGAACCAGGGGCTGCACATCGATCCGACGCCGTTTCGTCTCGTGAAGGACTCGGTCGGCAGCGTCGTTTTGGATAATCGTTTCCCTTCGGCAAACGACGTCGTCAGTGCGGGGACCGCATTCATCATGACGTCAATGTTGGAGGACGTCATCAAACACGGGACGGGATATCCTAATGCCGTCATTGGGCGTCCGGCGGCCGGCAAGACCGGTACGACTTCGAACTTTCGCGACGCGTGGTTCGTCGGTTATACGCCCGATCTCGTTGCCGCCGTATGGCTGGGTAATGACAAGTACACGGCGATGAACGAATCGTATGGCGGGAACATTCCCGCGCGTATTTGGGCGCGCTTCATGAAGGCCGCATTGGCCGGAACGCCGCCGCACGACTTTTCATTCCCAGCCGAGGAGGTTGCGAAGGTCGCAGGCTGTGGGCGCGGGTATGAGTATTTCCTCAAGGGCACCGAGCCGCAGTACGGCTGCGGCAATTCGCTTGGCGAGAACGGCGCCGACTACGCGCCGGCAGCTCAATACGTCGAGCCGAGTCTCGCACCCGAAACGGCAGCGTCATTCGCTCCTCCGACCGACTTGCCGTCGCCGAGCTCGCCCGCGTCGAGCTCGCCCTCGCCAGAGCCATCGGTCACCGACGACCCATAACGTGGCTATCGTCGTTACGGTCGGCGAGTTCTCGAAGCGGCTGCAAGAGGTCTTTCGTCGCGTTCGGGCTTTCGACTACATCGGGATCAGCGGCGAAGTATCGGAATGGACGCCACGCTCGAACGGTATCTACTTCAAATTGAAAGACGAGCAGGCGGCCTTGGAGTGCTTTTCGTACCACAATCGGGCGCGCTTCTTCCCGAACTTGCCGTTGGGATCGGCGATCGTCGCGTATGGGAACGTGCGTCTGGCGCCGTGGCGCAGCCGATACGAGCTGGTGGTGGATCGCGTCGAGTTCACCGGAATCGGCGAGCTCTTCCGGCGGTTCGAGGTCTTGAAAGAGCGTTTCCGTTCCGAGGGCCTCTTCGAGCGCGGCCGCAAGCGAAAGATCCCGCTTCCTAAGGTCGTGGCGCTCGTCTCGGCGCACGGCAAAGGGGCCGAGGACTTCCTGAAGACACTAACGGCGCGCGCGCCGCACGTGCGCGTGCATTTCATCGAGACGCGGGTGCAGGGTCTCGGTGCCGACGTCGAGATCGCCGGCGCGCTCGACCGCGCCGATTCGCTTGGAGCCGACGTCATCGTGCTCGCCCGCGGCGGCGGTTCGTACGAGGATCTCTTCTCATTCAATTGCGAACCGGTCGTGCGCGCCATCGTTCGGACGAAGACGCCCGTGGTGACGGGGATCGGCCACACCGCCGACCACCACTTGGCCGATGAAGTGGCAGACCTCGAGTGCGAGACTCCTTCGAACGCGGCACAGTTCATCGCCAACCTTTGGCAGACCGAAGATCAGAAGCTCGCGCGACTGAAGCTTCAGCTCGACAACGCAATGCGAGAGATCTTAACGGACCGTCTGCAACGCGCAGACCGCGCGGACGATTCGATCGTCGCCGCATGGGATCGGGTCGTCTCGCGGCTTCGGCAGCGTGCCGCCGATGTCGAACGGCGGATCTCGGCGCACAATCCGGTTGCGAAGGTGGCGAGGCAGGCCCAGCGTCTCACGGAGTCGAGCACGCGATTGAGCGCGTGGC
>JBAPZS010000376.1:0-1819 GCA_049285355.1 Candidatus Cybelea sp.
GAACGCCGCCGCAGACAACGACTCGCGCGCGCCGTCGAATAACGCCTGCGATGATGACTGCGGAGCGTGCGGTCCGTGAACCGAGCGCGAGGCGAGGCGATCAGCGAGGGGCATCGCCGCAATCGCAGCTGGGCGCGCGAGCATCCGGGCAAGCGCGACGAGGCCTGGTTTAAGCGTGAGATCGCGCCAAGGCTCGACGGGTTCGCGCTCAAGGAAATGGGCAAGGCTACGGGGCTCTCGCTCGCGGCTTGCTCGCGCATTCGGGCGGGTGCGAAGGTTCCGCATCCGCGGCACTGGGAAGCCTTGCTCGCACTGGTCGAAGCGGGAACTGAGCGTCAGCGCCCGAACGTTCCCTAGCCGCCGATCTATTTATCGAAGCGAAGGAACGTGGAATGAGGAGCTTCAGTCTTGGCAGCTACGCCCTAAGTGGAGGCGTTGCGGTTGCATTGCTTGCAGGCTGCGGCGGATCGCCGCCGCCGATCGGCGCGCCGGGTGCGATGCCGCAAAGCCGCACCAGCAGCGGTTACGATACGCTCTACAGCTTCGGCAAGCGGTCTTCTGACGGCCAGCAGCCGAAGGCGGGCCTGATCGACGTGAGCGGTACACTATACGGCACGACGTACGCGGGTGGCAGCATGGCATGTTCTGGAGGCTGCGGCACGGTGTTTAGGGTCAAGCCGTCCGGTAAGGAAAGAGTAGTCTACAGGTTCACGGGCGGTACGGACGGAGCGAATCCAAGTGCGAGCTTACTTCCGGTAAAGGGCGTCCTGTATGGGACGACCGAGTACGGCGGCCTAACGGCTGATCCAAGCAACGGAACCGTCTTCAGCGTTAGCTCGACCGGCTCCGAAAAAGTGCTGCATCGGTTTTACGGCTTCTACTACCACGGGAAAACATACAGCGACGGGGCAAACCCTGTCGCGAGCTTAATCGACGTGAATGGCGAACTCTACGGTACGACCTCAAGTGGCGGCGACGGCCAATATTACGGAACGGTCTTCAGAATCAGCACAAGCGGAAGAGAGAAGGTGCTGCACAGCTTTGGCAGCCCCTACGACGGCGCAGACCCTGCAGCCAGCTTGCTGGACATGAACGGTACGCTTTATGGAATCACGGTATACGGCGGACAATTCAGTTACGTGGGCGATGGGACTGTGTTCAGCGTCAGTACGACCGGCACCGAGAAGGTGATTTACGTTTTTTACCCTGAGCCGTCTAGTCCGAATGGAGCCTACCCCTTGGCCAACTTGATCAACGTCAAGGGCACGTTTTACGGAACTACGGCGGATAGCGGCGTTGATGGCGGCGGTACCGCTTTCAATATCACTTCGGGCGGTCAGTTGACGGTCCTACATAGTTTTGGCTCCGCCACTGACGGAAGCGGCCCTGCTGCGGCGATGCTCGACGAGCATGGCACGCTTTACGGAACAACTTCCGGGGGAGGCGCGTACGGTAAGGGAACTGTTTTCAGCATGAGTCTCACCGGCGCTGAGAACGTCCTCCATAGTTTCGGCTACGGCTCCGACGGCGCGACACCCCTCGCAGGCTTAATCGACGTAAAGGGCACGCTATACGGTACGACATCGGCGGGCGGCACATACGGCCACGGAACGGTGTTCGCTCTGAGACTCGGGTCGAAATGATGTTTCGTCGTTACCTTATCATCGGTATCGTCGCAACGTTTGCCGTGTGCGGCGGATCGCAGCCGCCGATCGGCGCGCCGGGCGCGATGCTGCAGACCTAGATGTTTTGCGGCGTAAAAGCCCAGCTCCGTTCGAGGCTCGCGCGAAAGAATCGATGAAGCTGTTTACAGCAATCT
>JBAPZS010000377.1:0-13304 GCA_049285355.1 Candidatus Cybelea sp.
GCGTAGCGCCTGCGCCGGGGTCCGCCCTCAGACGCATGAAGGAACTCGATTTCGACCTGTGAGTCGGGATGCACGGCGGTAACGATCGCTTCCTCGTCCTCGCCTTTTACGACGACGTGATCACCAAGTCGAATCACGGTGCAACTCCCTAACATCACGCGGGGCAAAGCATGCTGGTTCCATGTTCGGCTCTTGACCCCGACCGCGACGAGTTCCCCCTACACCCAAGCTTAGGTTACGTCCCCGTGAAGCTTAACGACGAGTTAAGTGGGCTACGCAATCCAACGTAAAGTTTAAGAGCAGGTTATCGATACTTATCAGAGTCGGGTTTTGCCTTCGTTGTATGCCACCTTGCCTTTTGTTACGTTGACAGTAGGCACTTCGCATATAAGAAACTGGAAGGTGGGAATACAATGGCTCGTTTAGCTTCGAACATGGTAATTCTCGCAGCATCGTTGGCGCTCGCGGCGTGTGGAGGCTCCTCGGTCGCACCGTCGACCTCGCCGAACGCACAAAGCGCGGCGGGTTCCGCTCGCCAGATCGCAGATGCTGCAACGCGTCGTAGGGTAACCCAGTTACTGCAGTCCAGGGTCAAGCACGTTTTCGTGCTCGTTCAGGAGAACCACACGTTCGACCAAATCTATGGGCTCTTTCCGGGCATGAACGGGCAATCGGTCGAAAACCTCGGGACATCTCTCGCCCAAGAAACCGATTGCCAGTACGATCCGGAAACATTGGGTTCTCAGCGTCCATTCTTGATCTCGCCCAATACGAACAGCCCAAACTACGTTCCTGATGCGCCCGATATCGCGGGCGGCAATAACGGTCGTTACGATCAAGAATTTTCCATCGATCGGGGCAAGATGGACGACTTTCTGGCCGATGTCGAAGCCGGAGTGCCCGTACTCGGGCCGACCCCGAGCCCCCAGCAGGTCGAGGCTCACAATGAGTCCATCGGTATCGAAGGCGTGTACGATTGCGACACCGTCCCGTATCTCTGGTACTACGCAAAGAACTTCGCACTCTTCGATCACTACTACCAGGCCGAGACCGGAGACTCGACGCCAAGCAACATTCAGCTCTTTTCAGCTCAAATAGGCCAAACGGAGGCCGCCGCAGGTGAAGGCATCCTCTCCCAGCCGCTCCCGAGCGGAGGGGGCTATACCGACGGCGTGCCGATCTCGAACGACGACAACCCGCCCCCGTCGCAGTTACCATTCCCCGTTACGTCGTATTCGGGCGATAGCAACACGTTCCAAAGTTATTCGACGATGCCGGTGCTGCTTAGCCCGATGATGGATCGCGCCGCCGAGAAGTCAAAAGTCCTCGGCTACATCGGGGACGACATCTCTAAGGAAGCGCGAGGCGGCCGCCGGTCGTTCGGGTGGGCCTGGTATGAAGAAGGGCTTTACACGGCCAACGCAGGCTTCTCGGCACACCATACGGCCCCGCTGTACTTCGACTACCTCAATAATGCGCATTCCGCCTTCGCGACCAAGCAGACCCTGCGCGACAATACCCAAAGTAGCGGCCTGATTTCAGATATTCAGAACGGGAAACTGCCGCCCTCGGGAGTCTTTTGGGTGAAGGGCGGAAATGCGAATACCTACGGCTTGGTGCCGGCCGATCCGATCTTTACGAACAACTCGTCGGGCAGCAAGTATTACGTCGGCGACGACGATCATCCCGGAAGCGGGAGCTCCGATCATCAGGTAGCCGAGGCATATCTCGCGGAAGTCATCAATGCCATTGCCAAGAGCAAATACTGGAAAGACTCGGTCATCGTCCTGACCTGGGACGATAGCGGCGGCTTCTACGACCACGCACCGCCTCCGGGCTTTGGAAAAACGTGTCCGCAGGATAAGTCCGGACCGGAGGAGGGCTACCCGTGCGGCGATGGCGTGCGCTTGCCGGCATTGGTAATCTCGCCGTACGCTAAGACCGGCGTCGTCGTTCACGCCCTCGCCGATCACGGCTCGGTCTCGAAGCTGATCGAGGCGGTCTTCGGTCTGCCGACCTTCTCTTCGTTACCGGATGAAGCCACGGGCGTTAAGGAAGGCTTGTCACCGGCCGACGGCGATAGCGCGACCTCGAATCTGTTAGACGCACTCGATGAAGGCAAACTTCGCGGCAACTCGCAGAACCCTCCATCGCTCGCGGAGATTCCCTCGCCGGGCGTCGCACCGAAGATGAGTTGCTCCACGTTGGGAATCACCCCGATCCCATCACCGACCTCCCTTCCCAACGGTTACGAAACCGCCGGATATTATCTACACCAGCAGCTCGAAGGGTCGCTAAAACCCCTTCGCCTTCCTCAACCCAAGGACGATAACGACTAAGATCCTCTAGCAGGGATATTGCGAGCCCGGCGCCAGACTGCGTCGGGCTCGGCGCAGTATTACCGGCGGATGAACCCGAACTTTCCTGAACGTGGCGTCATCAATAGTCGTGGTGATAGACCATCATCGCGCACGGTTCTTCGAGCCTGATTCGAGTGGCAAAGGTCTTGAGGAGCGGGGACATCTGCAGCCAGACGACCCGCATGGCTTCGAGCGTCACCTCGAGCACCGCAAGGAGGCCGATTACCGAGGCCAGCGAGTGCCCGAAGCCGACGAGTACTACGAACGTATAGCGCGACGGCTCGATACCGCTGCGTCGATCCTACTGACTGGTGAGGCCGGCGGAAAGAGCAGCGCGATGCGATACTTGGAGCACTACCTTCGGGAGAAACATAGGGCCATTGCCGAGCGCATCACCGCTGCAGAGGACGCCGATCTATCGGCTGCGACGCTCGGCGACATCGAGGGAATGGCTCGATCTCACTTCGGTCTCTCTCCTTAATGGCGATATGAGGCTGCCGTAATCCGGACGCCTTCGAAATAGGGCGTTCCTGCGAAACCGAACTCCGTAGTGAATTTGCTTGAGTCGAAGAGGTAGGGTCCATCGCTCTGATAGAGCATCTCGTACGACTCGCGAACCCGCGGGTCGAACAATCCCGCCACGCGGAGCAACGGCTTACCGAGAACGCGATACTTCGGCGCGACGCCGAACTCCGTAGCGGCCATCTTGATGAATTCTTTGCCTGTCGGCGGAGTAGGCGCGGTGGGCAGGTGCCACACTTGGTTCCACGCCGTTTCGCGTTCCGCCAGCATCGCCACGCCGCGAGCTGCGTCGCGAGTAAGCGTAAGCGAGTGCGGCACCATAGCGTTCACAAGCCATGAGGCCGTCGCTCCTTTCGCAAAGGGCTCGAAGACGAGGGCGTTTGGCACGCTGTTGTTGGTACGGGGCCCGTAGAAGTCTGCCGAGCGGGCGATCGTCGCCACGAGGTCGCCCGCTTTGACTTGTTCCATGAGCGTGGTCGCGATCGCGGCGCGGATTGCGCCCTTCTTGCTGCAAGGTGCGTACGGCGTTTGCTCCGTCATCGGACCTTCCACTCTTCCATACATGTAGACGTTGTCGAAGAAGATCAGCCTTGCTTGTGCTCGTTTGCACGCCTCGATTGTGTTTGCCATGATCCGTGGCCAGAGTTCTCGCCAGACGGCGAGATCGTACTTGAGACCCACGAGGAGACACACCACGGTCGAGCCCGACACGGCCTCGATGGTCTGCCCGCGATCGGAGAGATCCGCCGCGAATAATTCAGCCCCGCCGATCGCTCGAGGGTTCCTTCCGACCAAACGAAACGGTGCGTTTTTTTCAACGAGAATTGCGGCAAGTTCATTCCCGATCGCGCCGCCGGCACCAAGGATTGTCATCATCATTGGCTCAGCCTATCTTGTTCGCCTCGGTTCAGCAATGCATGAGAGCTTAGTATCGGAGAAGCGGAGGGCCGGCGCCTTCGTTGCAGCGAAGGAGCAACGAGCCTCGTTGCTTTTCTATAGGTTCTTATCGAAAGGATAGTTGATGAAACTCTTCTCGTGGTTTATTTTGGGACTGCTCGTGACCGCCGGCGCTACGCTCGCCGCGATGCAGTCGGCTCCTGTTATATTTACGCCCGACAGCCTCCACTGGGTGGCCGCCACCGGTCCTGGGAAGGGCTCTTGGAATGCGGTGATGGTCGGCGATCCGAACTCATCGGGCAACGCAATTATTCGCGTCAAGATGCCTGACGGCTTCACGAATCAGCCGCATTACCATTCGCACCCCGAATATATCACCGTGATGCAAGGAACGCTGTTGTTCGGTACGGGCGACGCCATCAACAAGGCTAACGCGCGGGTGCTGCCGGTAGGGTCGTTCATCATGGTCCCGACGGGCGTCCATCACTGGTCGATCGCAAAGGGCGAGACCATCGAACAGGTCGGTGGCGAAGGGCCATTGACGAACATTCCAATCAAGCACGGCATGTAGTAGGCGTAGCCGCGGGCCCGTCACGTGCGGGCCCGGGGTCCCGAACGCAAGCAATAGCGGAGGGTTGACCCGGGCGCCAGAAAATTACGCGTAATGGGCGAGGCAGACCCCGTTCCGGCTGCTCCGGGGCCGAATCCCGGGCCGCCGCCGAGCGTTCCCTGGTGGCGGCAGATCGTCTCACAATATTTCGTGCCGACGGCGCTTGCGACCGTAATTGCATCGGGCCTGTCAATCTATACTGCATTGACGGCGGCTCACGAAAAACAAGAGGAATACAACGCGAAGTTTGAGCAGCTGGTCACCGACAAATCCATCTTCGATGCGTTTGGCGGGTACTATCTTCCCGAGCCTGGCGAGAGCGCATACGCAATAAAAAAAGACAAGGCATCGCACGACCAGTCCGCTCTCGAGCAGCAAGCCACGTCGACGCTGCTGTCGCTTCAGTCGGTCGCCGAGTCGGAGACGCAGCGCCGCACCGTACTGTTGATCGGTGCGCGGCTCCTCAACGCGGACGTTACGCACGCGGCGACGGGGGCCGATGCGGCGCGCCTGCTCGAGCTCCTTATCGACGAGGCCGACGCGGGGCGAAAATCGTGGAACCCATTTGAAGCCGGCCTCAACTCGCGGCTATGGCGGACGATTCAGAGTGACTCATTCAAAGACATAGTCACCGCCGGCTACGCTAACGACTATTACAACGATTTTGGCGGCGCGGATACGCGACCGGACTGGCCGACACTCAACGGGGACGCTCCGATCAGTCACGACGCGAAGTTCCAGGTTCTATGGAGGCTAACCGCGTCGCAATACGACGGCTGGGTCCACGTCGCCACCTACAAGTACGCGTTTCCGCGCGGGTCTGCGCCACAGCCAAAAAACCTCATCGAGTACATGACCGACGTGAACCTGCGGCGCAACGTCGCCAACGTCGGTCGAGTCGTGACGCAGTACGCCATCCCCGATCCCCGCGTGACGCCGGTAATCAATCCGCCGTTCACGCCGCCGGAACTCGTCGACCCCAAGCGATTCCCGCCGAATACGTCGCCGACGTGGATCATGCTACGGTCCCGGCTGCTGCGGGAGCGGCCTCCGGTCGAGTTCATCAGCGCGGACGGCACGTTCCGTAAGGGTACCTTGGGCAGGATCGTCGGTGCGGTACCGGCCGGCTCGTGCATCAGCGTCGTTGAGCCGCTGCTTCCGGTTCTTGTCTTCCTGCCGGCGCACGTCGTCGCGAACCGCCAACCCACGAAATCCGATCCGCTCGTCGGCCTGGTGCACTTCTGGGCTCACGTCAAGGCGAGCAAAAACGACGAAACCTGCCTCGCAGCTATTTAGGAAGGTGCGAGGGTCGATTCATGGAGTGTCCTTTTTGATTGTCGCGTAGAGCTGGGCAAACAGCTGCGGCATATGACTCTCGCGTTCGACGGGGCGGCTATTCGCGAAGATCGCGACGACGAGGCCCGAATTGAGGAAGTAGAGATGCGAGGCACGGAAGCCGAGCGTTTCGCCTTGGTAGAACCAGAACGTGCCCATTTTCGGATCGTATCTTTCGGCTACGCCGAGACCGAATCCAGCGGGGTCGTCGGCCGTAGGCTTGGCAAGGGGCTTCGCGGTCTTGGTTGAGATCAGGCTCATAAGCTCCGCTCGCTGCTTTGGCGGCAGCAGCGTCGTGCCGGTGTAAAGCGCGCGCGCCCAGGCGACCAGATCTGCGGGTGTTGAGAGCATCGATCCCGCGCCCTGTGCCCACGACACGCTGTACGCGCTTACGTTCTTGCCGCGCAACGGCTGCAGCCCCTTGTCGTCCTGCTCGTAGTATCCCGCCACGACGTTGCGCGCAACCTCCGGCGGGTAGAGGTTCGACGAGTAAAACGTGTGTTTTAGCCCGACGCTGTGGACGATGCGCGCGATCTCCGCGGAAAAACTCTTACTCTCGCTGAGCGCGGCGACGACCTCCTGCGCGATGAGATATCCGGTATTGGAGTAGTAATACTTCGATCCCGGAGGATACTTGATCTGCGGATAGATGCTGCGAATGAGCGCATCGGCCGGTACGTCTGCCATCGGGTGATCTGCGAACGACGTCTCCCACGACGGCAGATTGTCGTACGACTCGAGACCGCCGGTCATGTTGAGCAGCCGGCGTAGCGTCAACTTGGCATAGGCTGGATATTGCGGCAGGTACTTGCCGATCGGAGCGTCGATCGACAGCTTTCCTTTCGCCTCCAGTTGCAGGATCGCGACGGCGGTGAACGCCTTGGTGTTGCTGCCGATCTGATAGAGGCTCGTTGGGCTCACCGGCGTGTTGCCGACGTACGTCGTCGTGCCGCTGGTCACGGTAATCGTTGGCTCATCCTCGCCAAAACTCACCGCAAGCGATAGCGACGAAAGGTGCTCCTTTGCGCCACGGCTCTTGAGATATGTTGTGAGATCGCTCCGCAAGGCCGAGACCAACTGTGCATTAGCCGGCGCCGCGGGTTTCGGCGACGTGCCCGCAGCCGAGCACACGCCACACGTGAAAGCGGTCACCGAAGCAACGAACAAACGGAAAAAGCTCGCAGAAGACAGCGGGCGTCTCACACTCGAGAAACCGGAGCCGGCACGAGTACGGGAGCGCCGGGCTGCGAGACTTGGAAGATGACGAGATCCAAGCGCGACGTGCCGGAGTTGACGATTCGCGTGACCGCATTCGCAGGTTCTTCGATGGCCTGACCGGCGGTGCGCGTCTCCGCGGGCCGTCCGCCGCGGTACTCCCACGAACCGGTTCCGTTCTCGACGTAAACAAATATCGGCGACGGATGCGTGTGCCAGATGGTCGCCTCGCTCGGCGCAAGCGTGCCCTTGCGAATCTCCACTGCGACGGGAGACGTCTTCGGAAGATCGCCCGTGGTGACGTCTAAAATGCCCGGTTGCGGCGTCGTAACGGCGGCGGGTGAGGGAGTGCCTTTGGCCCAGACCGCGAGCGACGAGGCGACGACGATGAGGCCGGCAATAGCCGCAACGCCTTGAAGTCGTGACATACTAAAAACCTCCGGTACAACCTTGACCGACCGCCGCTAAGATGAGTTACGGCGTCAATGAGAAGACCGTTCCGGCGCCGCTCTTGCCGCCGTAAGCGGTCGTGCCGTAGAGCGTACCCTTGACGGCGATAAGCGCCGCTTCGGGGTTTACCCCGTCGTCGGTGCCGCCGAAGCTATGAAGCACGGTTTCCTTCCCCGCCGTCGTGATTGAAAAAATCGTCCCATCGTTTTTGCTGCCGCCGTCCTCCGTGGTGCCATAGAGCCTGTCCTTGGATTCGACGAGGCTCGCAAGTGGCCCGGAGCCGTCCCCCGATGCGGCAAAATTGTGAAGCGCGGTTTCCGTACCGGACGTTGTAATCGTGAAGACCGTTCCCCCACCGTGTGCACCCCCGGAAGAGGTCGTGCCGTAGAGCGTGCCCTTCACGTTGATGAGCGCCGCAGCCGGCTCGTACCCGCCTCCCGATCCGCCGAAACTGTAGAGCGGGGTTTCTTTGCCGGACGGGGTGATCGAAAAGAACGTTCCGTAGTCGTACGTACCGCCCGTATATGTCGTGCCGTAGAGCGTGCCGTTGACATTGAGGAGGCTCGCTAGCGGGAAGTTGCCGTCGTTCGGTTCCCCCGCGAAGTTATGAAGCACGGTCTCTTTGCCGGACGTTGTGATTGAAAAGACCGTTCCAAAGCCGTGCGTTCCCCCGCCGGTCGTCGTTCCGTAGAACGTGCCGCCAACGTTGATAAGGCCCGCCTGCGGGGCTTGGCCGTCTTTCGAGGATCGGAAGCTATAGAGCACGGTTTCCTTACGCGACGCGGTTATCGAAAAGACGGTCCCGGCCATGCTCGTGCCTCCGCCGCTGGTGGTGCCGTAGAGCGTACCTTTGAAATCGATAAGCCGGGCCAATGGATCCCCACCGTCCTTCGGTGCGCCGAAATCGTGAAGCACGGTCTCCTTACCGGACGATGCGACTGCGAACACAATCCCGCCGCCCTCTGATCCGCCGGCAGCGGCCGTTCCGTAGAACGCGCCATTGAAGTGGACGAGGCTCGCGAGCGGGTCCGCGCCGTTCGACCCGCCGGGGAGGCTGCAGAGCAGGTGGTACTTGCCGGTTGCGGGCGTTCGCGCTGCAGCGAGGTCGGCCGACGACGGCCCTACCGGAAGACCGGCTCTGCCGCAGGACGCGAGCATTGCAATAACCGCAAGCGCGAAGGTAAAACGAGTAAAATCCGAGGTGTTCATATGCGTCACTCCTCACTGTTTCAACGGACCAGTTGGTAGGGAGATTCGTCGCTCGGCGCCGCTATCCGCCGCTGCCAGCATGAACGATGCCGCGGCGGCCGTGAACACGGAATATTGAAACGGGGCGCCGATTCCACTGGCGATACCCATCGTCGCCGCAAAGGCGAGCAGCAGGAGCGCGCTCACGATTGCGACGGGCCGAAGCCAAACGCCCAGTAGCAGCGCGGCTCCTAGAAATATCTCGAGCGCGGTGTCGCCCCAAGCAATCGCCGGCACGAGCGCGTGCGGCGCGAACCAGTTGAGCGTCCCGACGTATGCCGTAAATCTTGAAAATGCTCCCCAGGATACGCCGGTCGCTCCCGGCGGTCCCAGCAGACCGAAACGATCGGCGACCGAATAAAGGTACGTCAATCCGAGCGCCGCTCGTAACGCTAGCGAAGCATAACGCATCATTAGAAGCCACGCATAAGCAGACCGATGACGTGACGTTTACGGTCGGCGACCGAACGGGTGCCGAAGGCACCCACGCGTCCGCGGGTGGTGAAGGGAAAGAAGCAGAGAGCTACGATGCTTTCGAGCAGGGCGCGAGCGTCGACGTCGCCGCGCTCGCCCCGAGCCAAGACCGTCTGGAGAACTCCGAGTACCTCGGCGAAGAGTGCCGAGGATGGGGCGAACGGCCGCGCGCCCGCTGAATCGCTGAGCATCTCCCATTGCAGCAGCCGCACGACGTTTGGATGGGCAGCCAGATAATCGACGTACGTATCGACCATCAGCGACAGTGCTTGCTCGATCGACGCCGCCTTGGCACATCGCCGCAGCGGCTCGATCACGGAATCGCGCAAGTGTTCGGCAGCGCGCAGCACCACCTGACGATAGAGCTCGTCTTTGCTGCCGAAGAGGTACGATGGGAGCCCCCGGGAGACGCCGGCAACGCGGCAAATGTCGGAAAAGGTCGCGCCGTCGTAGCCGCCTTGAGCGAAGGCCGCTTCGGCCGCATCGAGGACGAGGCTCAGCGACGGGGCAGCGGCCCGGCGAACGACTTGCACAGACCGAGTATACATCCTGAATGAACGTTCAGCAAGGGGTACAGACGATGCGGATGCCGTGCGTCCGTTTTACGATGCCCTCACGGCGCTCTTCGGTACCGAACCGACGACGCCGCGAGTCGTGACGAAGTTGCGCGTGTGGTTCGGATGCATGGGCTCTAACTATTGAAGGTCCGCAATACTTCGACCAGCATCACCCAACGTTCTATGCAGTCTTCTTCGAAGACCCGCTGGGCACTCGCTTCGAAGTGTGCCATCACCGCATGGATAAATAGGCGGGTCGGCTAGGCACTCGGCAGCTTCATAGATTTCCTAGGAAATGACGGTAGCATGGTCGCCATGAAGCCCTCGATCGCGCGAAGGCGAGAACCGCGTTCGCGAGAAACGTAGCTTTAGGAGGAGACGCCCGCGCATTCGATACGTGTGCTGTCGCTATTCGCCGCGTTTGTCGGAATGAGTTGCGTCGCAGCAAGCGCGACCAAGCTGGATCCCGCGATAGCGGCGTTCGACCGGTCGTTTGCAGACGTCAGCGACTACACGTGCATTCTGCACGTGCACGAAGCAAAGGGAACGCAGACGCAGGATCGCATCTACCGGTACTTTTTCATGAAGCCGCATTACGTCAAGACGTTGATCCTCGAGGGCGAGGGCCAAGGTTCGGGGGGCGTATGGATTGGCGGCGATCAGGTCAGCGGCCACCTTGGTGGCATCCTTTCCGGCATTCACCTAAAGATTGGGCTGCACGATCCGCGCGCCATCTCGCTGCGCGGCGTCACGATTCCCGAGGGGCTACTGCCGGGCGTCATCGACGATTACGGAACCATCCCCGGAACCCTCACGCAAACCGATGGCGGTAAAATCGGAGGCATCGAAACCGACCGCTTGCAGTTAACGGTCGCCGATCCAGCCTCAAACCACGACGTTACGGAGCAAATCCTCTATCTTTCGAAAGAGACGCATTGGCCGATTCGCCAGATCCTGTATTCGGGATCGCAGGTCGTGCTTGACGAATGGGTCGAGGACCTAAGAACGGACGTGGGCTTGACGCGAACCGACTTTCCGTTCTAACGAAGCGATAGCGGCGCGCTACTCGTAGTCGGGGATTCGATAGTCCGGCGCTTGGTGGAGGAAGAAGCCGCGGCCGTATGGAGCCCTGATCGGCACGAACGCGCGGGGTTTTTGGCCGAAGTCGAAACAGTCAGCGGCCGGCGACGTGGCGCGCGTGTCGGCTGCGGCGAGATGATCGAGGCCGAACGTATCCTCGGCGAAACGCAAGACGCTCGCCGTCTCGTATTGAACGTGCGAGATGTAACCTTGCTTCGCGTACGGTGAGAGTATCACTAGCGGGACGCGAAACCCAAGACCATCGTAGTCTCTGAACGGCGGCGGCACGTGATCGTAAAAGCCGCCCCAGTCGTCCCACATGATGAAGATCGCGGTTGAATTCCAGAACTCGCTCTCGCCGATCTGATTGACCACGGCTGCGACCCACGAAGGCCCGTATCCGCCGCCGCATTCGGAGTGGTCGGAGTTCGAGCAGATCGGCGTGATCCACGTGAAGGTTGCGAGCTTTCCGGCGGCAACGTCTCGGAGGAACCGTTTTTGCGGCGTCACCATATCGGTTTTCCAGTCGGGGCCGTGGTAGATGTGTCTGACGGCCCCGTAGGCGGACCAGAGCGATCCCTGGCCAGGGCTGCCGATCTCGCTCGTGTAGAAACGCCACGGCAACTTGGCTTGGTCGAGTTCGTCGCCTAGCGTTTGATAGTCAAAGCACGCCTGTTCGGGCGGACCGTTGGGATTTCGATTCTTGGTGATCGTCGCAACGGTATCGGGCTTTCCGCCGGAGCAGCCCCAGGGGCCGATTGGGGCGTTGACGCTCGATTGCGCCTGTGCCGCGATTGCGTATTGGTGAGCGACGAAGCTGAAATCGAGCTGCGACGGAAACATGCGATCGGCCAGCACGCCTTCGCGCGCCATGTCGAAATACGGTTTCGATTCGTTATGCGGCACGTAGACGTATTGCGCATTGGGCGGGCTGAGCGGCGGCACGGTCTCCTTGTTGAAGCCGTTCATGCGGCACTTCGTGCCGGGAAGCTTGCCGGTTCCGTTGCACGACTCGAACATAGCTTGCGCCGAGTGATCGATAACCAAAACCGTCCTGAGGCTCATGGTTGCGAGCGTGACGGTCTTACCGCTGGAGGTCTTACCGGTTGAGGCCGTATCGGCGCCTGGATAACCTTGGAAGAGGTTATCGAAGCTCCGGTTCTCTTGCACGATGAAAACGATGTGTTTGATCTTCCCGCTCGCCCCCCCGATCTGCGCGGCGCGATCGTTCACGACCATCGGGCTTGGAGAACAGGCGGAAAACAACGCCGCGAGCAAAAGAAATGTGACGCCTTTAGCCACGCCCGAGCCTTTAATAATCCGCCGATTTATTCCTTGTGGCCGTTGGCGAGATGGTTTTGGTCGTCGAAGGCGCGAGCGAGGGAGTGAGCCGCAGCACCTCCAACCGGGAGAAGATGAGCGTGCATAACCCGATCGTTTGGATCACGGCCGCCAACGTGCTCTATTTGATCTCCTACTCGGTGCGTGACATTCTCTGGTTGCGCATCTTGACTGTCGTCGCCGCGCTTCTCTTGATTCCCTACTACGAGATGCAGCCGAAGCCGCTGACCGATGCAATCCGCTGGAACGTGGTTTTCACTGCGATTAACGTCTACTGGATCGTTCGGCTCGGCATCGAGCGGCGACCGGTGCATTTTACCCCCGATGAAGCCCGGCTTAAGGCGATCTCGTTTCCGTCGCTCACCGCGCAGGAAGCCAAGAAGCTCTTTGCGATGGGCAGATGGGACAACGTCGCGCCCGGCCTTTCGCTCGTCCAACGCGACAAGGAGACGCAGCGGTTCTCGGTTATCCTTCGCGGTTCTGCGGACGTCGTGCACGGCGGCACGAAAATCTCGGAACTCGGGCAGGGGCAGTTCGTGGGCACCATCGATGTGCGCGCGGACGAACTCGCCGTCGACGTCCTCGTGCGTCGCGAAGTGCGGGCAATGTGTTGGGCGCGCGACATCTTGCAGAGTTTTCTTTCAAAGCGACCCGACGTCGATCTAGCGCTTGAGAGAAGCGTGGGTTTGGAAGTGCAAAACCTACTCGGCGGCGCGCTCTCCAAACTCGGCGGTACCCCAGCCTAACCTGCGCCGCTGGCTAGAGTCGATAACGGAGACGGACCAGGGCCGAGCGCGCCATCGGGTAGGCTTCGGGTACGTATCCGGCAACGCCGTATTGCCACGGCACGGCCGGCAGCTCGCCGGTGTTGGTGGGGATCCCGTTGCCCAGCGTGTAGAGGCATTTCTTGCAATACTGCGCGCCATAGGCTTTCTCGTAATAGATGTCGCCGCCGGTATATCCGGGCGGGCCGATGAGATAGGGATTCCCCTGCAGCTGCGTCGGCGTAGCGGTGGCGAAGAGATTCACGACGTCGAGAATCGCCGTCATTCGTGATGAGAGATCGTACTCGACGTGCAGCGACGCGAGCGTTTGCGGCGTCGTATGCAGCGTGTTCGGATCCGCGCCCTCGCCCGTTCCCAGATTTGCGATGTACGGGTTCGTCGTCGCGTTGTACGGGCGCGATGGGTTCTTCAGGAAGTAGTAGTTGTAACC
>JBAPZS010000378.1:0-3808 GCA_049285355.1 Candidatus Cybelea sp.
CGCTTTCGGCCGGTCGCCATACGGTCCGCGACGGCTTCATCGATTCCAATCTCGTCGTTGCGCTCGTGAAGACCGACGATCTCGCCGATCAGCAAGCACAGATTGCGGCGCTGCAGCAGGCGCTCCCGCAGAACGGTGCTTTGGCTGAGTGGGTCGGCGGTCGCAAAACGAGCGTGATCTTGCCCTCCTCCGGCACGTACCGTGTTGCAGCGACGGCGCTCTCGCCCTTCGCCCCCGACGTCTCGATGCGGGCGCGCCTCTCTCGCTCGCGCTACACTGGGATCTTCCCCGCGAGCCTCGCCGCGACGCTGCCCTACGTGTTCGACGGCGGCATCGTCGCTACATCGCCGATCCTCATGCCGGAGTCGTGGTATCGCAACGACCCTGCTGTCTATCAATGGCAGCGCGGCGATCCGGAGTCGTGGTTTCTCTTCGCGCGCGACACGCACGTGCGCGTCTTCGTTCCGGGAGATCGCGGCGTTGAGGCGCAGGCGAGCATGAAGATCAGCCGGCTCCAAGTCGGAAGCATCCTGCGCATCGCCGTAAACGGTCAAACCCAGCAGGGCGTGACACTCGCCGGCCTCAACGCCGGCGCGCAAGACTACGACGGCGTGGATAAGCTTGCAGGTCCCGCGCCGGTACCGCTCAGCGTGAGGTTGACGCTGCGTCCCGGCTGGAACGACGTCGCCTACGCCTTTTCGTCGGCTACCGGCGAGCGCGGCGACTTGGGTCCCGAGGTTATCTCGGCGGCGGTCGCTCCCGATCTATCGTTTACTCGAGTAGCCGTCGCACCGGGCGTCACGCAGACGCTGCGCGACGACTCCTTCAGCGCACGCGCGATTGCGGCGCCTCCCACCGGCCTCAACGGCGACCCCGACCTTGCCGGCAACGTGGCTTCGAGTGGGAGTGGCGATCTTTGGTTGGCCGTGGCAGTTGCGGGGCCTAGGGGCGTCGCCTATCGGCTCTTCCCGCTTCCCCAGCAAGGTCCGTTCGACATCAACTTCGTGCATGCGTTCGCAAATAGTTGGGATGACGCGAAAGAACGCGTTGCGGGCATGTGGTTGTTGTCGCGTGGCTCGCGCCCGTGGCTCACGGATCTGCACTATAACGTGCACGCCCTGCCGGCGCTTGCGCTGCGCCACCCACGAGCGCTGACGGCGCCGCCGATTCTGATCGATGGCCGGCCGATCGGCGCGCGACCGGTCGTTCTCTCGCGTGGAAAGCACGCGGTCAGAATCGGCGATCGAAACGTAAAGATCGGCTTCTTGAAGATCGAACCGGTAACGCTGCCGCAGACGCAGCCGTTTAGCATCGCCTGGCAGCGCTACTCGCCCACGTCGCTCGCGGTAACCGTCGCAGCTAACGCCGCGCCGTTTCTGTTGGTCTTTGGCGAGGCGTACCATCCGGAGTGGTCCGCGTCGGTTGGCGGCGCATCGCTGCGGCACGTCGTCGTCAACGGTCTCTCGAACGGCTGGATCGTGCCGAGCCTTCCGCAGGGCGGTAAAATCTCGCTCGTCTTCGCCGGTCAGCGAGCCTACGACGTGGCCGGCGCGATCTCGCTGATCGCGCTGATACTCCTTATCGTGCTGGCGATACGGCCCGAGCTTTGGCCGATCTCCTCCCCGAAACGGTGAAAGACTCCGCCTTCGCCTGGGCGCTCGATCGCGCGCTCTACTTAGCAGTCGCTACGGGCGTCTTTGCGTTGCTGTTGTCGACGCTCGTACCCGATACCGATGCGGAGCGCTATGCCACGGTCGCCTACCTTGCCGTCATCTTCTCGGCGATCGTACT
Source organism: Candidatus Cybelea sp. (assembly GCA_049285355.1). Taxonomy (GTDB): domain Bacteria; phylum Vulcanimicrobiota; class Vulcanimicrobiia; order Vulcanimicrobiales; family Vulcanimicrobiaceae; genus Cybelea. The sequence continues at coordinate 1,792 of JBAPZS010000378.1, forward strand.
GGCTATACGTGTCATCCTGACCCTTCGACTCGCTGCGCTCGCTCAGGACTGCGCTTCGCGCAGCCCCCGAATGCTCTCGATTCCGTCCTTTCCTGCGACGCTCGGATTGGCGGCCGGCATGATCATTCTGCTAACTGCAGCGACGGCGTTCACGTCAAATCCCGGTGCGGAGGTGCAGTTGATCGTCCTCTGCCTGGTCGCGGTGGGCGTTGCGGCGATGGGCCGCGCGGGCGCCTTTGCGCGGTGGCGCAGCGGACTGCGGCAAGGTGGGCCGCTCGCGACGGCGACCCGCTATGCGGGTGTCGTTACGCTCGTTGCGCTTGCACTTGCCGCCTTGCTGCCGATCGAGGTCGCCGACCTCTTTGCTAAGTTAGGTTATGCGGCCGCCTGCGTTGCGACGGTTGGCTTTCTGGCTTTGGTGCTCGCGCCGAGGCCCGGAGGTATTTGGATACGCCGAGCCTATGCTGCCGGTTTGGAGACGTCGGGTTCGGCCATCTTCCAACCGGTAATTCGATATGCCGCGATCGCGCTCGTTGCAGCGTTCTTCATCGCGAGCCTGCTCCCGAGGTGGCTTGCCGAGCCGTTTGCGGTGATCGGCTACGTCGCCGCGGCCGTCGCGACGATATGTCTCGGCGCCGAGTGCAGGCGGATGATTCACAAACGTTCCGTCGCGGCGCCGTAGTGGCGCGGGTCGCCTCGATCGCAGCGGCGCTTGCGTTCGCCGCGTTCGTCGTCGCCAAAGGCGTTCCCACGCTTCGCCACGATTGGAACTGGCCGATCGATCGCCTCGCGATCCCGTCGTTTTTCGACGAATCCGTCAGCGGTTGGCTGTCGAGCGGCTTCGGCATCGCGAACGCGCATCCGACGGCCTATCTCTTGGCGCTTCCGGTCGTCGCTGCGATGTGGATCTTCGGACCGCTCGCAGCGCTCGCGCTCCTCGCCCTTGCGACGGGGTATGGTTGCATGCGCGCCGCCGCCGGCGTCGCGTCGCGTTGGGGGAATGCCGATTTCGCCGCGGTTGGGATCGGGCTATTCGCGCTCTTCAACCCCTGGGTCTACAACGAAGTCGTCGCGGGACATTTGACGATGGTGCTCGCCTACGGCGCGCTCATCGGCCTGTTTTCAGAAATGACGCGCGGTACCGGCGCCTGCACCGTCAGACTCGCGCTTTGGCTCGCACTCGTCGAGATCCAACTGCAGTTCTTCATCATCGCCGTGCTGGCGGTGGCGCTCTTCGCGGCGTTCACGCGGAAGTGGTCGCCGCTGCTCGCCGGTGCGATCGTCGCGCTGCCTTCCGTCGTCGGGATCCTCGCGGAGCGAGCTACGCTATTGCAGATACCCTACAGCGTCGAGTGGCAGGCGAATCAATCGGTCGACCCGCTCTCGCTGCTCTCGCTCAACGGATACTTTCCCCGTTATGCCGACCGGCTCGGATTGGGCGCGCAAGTAGCCGTGTGGAGCATTTGCGCGCTGGCTCTCGTCGGAGTCGTTGCCGCGCGACGCTGGCGAACCGCGATCTGGGCGGCTGCGGCAGCCGCGCTCGTCTATCTGATCGCGATCGGAATGAGGGGGCCGCTTGCGGCTCCGTACGTGTGGATCGTTCGGCAAATTCCCGAAAGCGGCGTCTTCCGCGAGCTTTACGACCTTGCCGGCGTCTTCGCGGCGCTGTTGGTCGTACTCGCATGCGCGGCGACAGCCTCCGTGCGGGCGCTGGGCTACGTCGGCCTTGCTGCGGGCATCGCGCTATCCGTAACGTGGATGCTGCATCCACCGAGCGATCTTTGGATAGGAGCCCGCGCGTATCCACACCCAAGCGTTACCGGCCCAGCGTTCTCGCGCGTCGCCTTACTGCCGGCCTTTCAACCGCTACAGCTGCGCGGCGGCGGCGGTGACGGCGCCGACCCCGATGCATTCCGCTATCCGGGCCAGGTCGCTGCGCTCAACGAATACTTTCCAACCTATCCGGTAGACGTCGCGCTCGCGCGCTACGAGCAAGGCGGCGACGTAAGCGCGCTGC
>JBAPZS010000379.1:0-4769 GCA_049285355.1 Candidatus Cybelea sp.
CCGCCGGCGGACGGCGAAGAAGGCTCCGGCTGCCGGCTCCGCGCCGGTCTCGGCCGCCGCGCAGTAAAGCTTGACCGCCGCGCAGTAAAGCTCGACCGCGATGGCGGTTTTGCCGTTGGGCTACGACGCGCGGCGCTACGCGCGAAACGTCAACTGGCCGCTGGTGGTGGCGGCCATTCTCATCGCGGCGATCGGCTTGGCCTGCATTCGTTCCGCCGGACTGCACTCCATCGACCCGGGCAGCGAGTTCAAAAAGCAGGTCACGTACCTGATGCTCGGCGTGGGACTGATGATCGTCATCTCGCTGATCGATTATCGCGCGTGGCAACGCTGGGCTCCGGGGCTCTACGCCCTCAACCTGCTCCTGTTGCTCTTCATCTTGCGGGGAGGTCACAGCGCGTTGGGTGCGCAGCGTTGGATCTCGCTCGGACCGCTGGGCACCTTCCAACCTTCGGAGCCGGCCAAACTCGTCGTCGCGATCGCGCTTGCGGCGGTGCTGTGTCGTGGGAGCTACGCGAATCTGCAGGATCTTTGGAAGCCGCTGCTCGCGGTTGCGATCCCCGCGCTGTTGATCCTGAAGCAGCCCGATCTCGGCACGTCGCTGGCGTTGGTTGCGGTGCTCACCGTCGAGCTCTTCTTCGCGTTGCCCAAGCTTGGTGACTTCGGCATTTATGCGCTGGGGATGCTCGTCGTGGCGGCCGCAGCCGTCGGAACCAACGCGGTGCTCAAACCGTTTCAACGCGCGCGGCTCTTCGTATTCCTCAACCCAAAGGCGGATCCGCAAGGCTCCGGCTACAACCTCGCGCAGTCAAAGATCGCGGTCGGGAACGGCGAGTGGTTAGGCCGAGGCCTGTATCACGGAACGCAGACGCAGTTGAACTTCGTCCCGGAACACTCGCGCGATTTCATCTTTACCGTTCTCGCCGAAGAGTGGGGATTCGCCGGCGCAATGGTTGTCTTGGCGCTCTACGCTGCCGTGCTGTACGCGGGCATTCGCACGATGCTCGTCGCGCGGGATCGCTTCGGCTTCTTGCTTGCCGCGGGCTTGGTCGGCATGCTCTTCTTCCACGTTCTCGTTAACGTCGGGATGACGATCGGGATCATGCCCATCACGGGTATCCCGCTGCCGTTCATGTCGTATGGAGGCTCTGCGATGCTAACCGACTTTGCCGCCGTCGGTATCCTCCTGAATATTTTTTCGCAAAGAGATCGGGACGTATTGGGCAACGCGTGAGCGCGGTGCAGGGACGCCTCCCGACGAGTGCCAAGGAGGCAGCGTGGGCGCTTTTAGAGCGGCCGGTCTCCTGCCGGCTCTTACCGTTTCAGCGTTCGCCCTATCGGGTTGCGGCGGCGTAAAAACATACGCTCCTCCCGCGACAAATCCGTGGCAAGCGCGCGCCCTCGTCGGCGGTTTTGAAGCGGGGCCCGCGCGGAAGATCGACCACATCGTCATCATCGTGCAAGAGAACCGAAGCTTCGACAATCTCTTCCAAGGCTATCCGCACGCCGACACGCGGTCGTACGGCTACGACAGCAAAGGCGATAAGATCGCGTTGGAACCCATCGGGTTCAAGACCACATGGGACCTCGGGCACAGCTCCACCGCGTTCTTCACAACCTGTAACGGTCGCGGAAAGTACCCCGGCACCGAGTGCCGCATGAACGGGTTCGATCAAGAGCCCGTGTTCTGCGGTGGGTCCGGCGAACCGCGTTGCCCGGACGCCCATCCGCAGTACGCCTACGTTCCCCAAAAGGAGACGAAGCCGTACTTTGCGATGGCCTCGCAGTACGTGCTCGCCGATCACATGTTCGAGTCGGACTTCGATGAGAGCAGCTTCGTGTCGCACCAGTACATCATCGCCGGCCAAGCGAGTTCGACGGTCAACGTTCCGCAGGGCGGCCCCTGGGGCTGCTCCGGCAAGGCGGTAATCTCGACGATAACCAAGCAGCGCACTATGGGCCCGCTAATCTCCGCATGTCTCAACAATCAGACGCTCGGCGACGAGTTGGACACGGCCGGAGTTTCGTGGAGGTATTACACGGCGAATATCAGCGCGGACGGCGGGCTGTGGAATGCGTATCAGGCGATAAAGCACATCTATAACAAGCACGACTGGAAGACGGACGTCGTGACGCCGCAGACCAAATTCTTTAGCGACGTTCACAAAAACCGGCTTCCGGCGGTGAGCTGGATCACGCCGACGTGTGAGAACTCCGATCACGCGGGCTGCAACTCCAACACCGGTCCGATGTGGGTGGCGTCGCTCGTGAACGCCATCGGCGAATCGCCGTACTGGAAGTCTTCGGCGATTTTCATCTTCTGGGACGATCCGGGCGGCTGGTACGATCACGTACCGCCGCACAAGGTCGATTACGACGGCTTGGGTTATCGCGTCCCGCTCCTAATCATCTCGCCGTACGCTAAGGACGGCTTCGTTTCGAACGTTCACTACGAACACGGAAGCCTGCTGCGTTTCGTCGAGGACCGGTTCGGACTTCCGAGGCTCGCGGCATCCGACAAGCGCGCGACCTCGCCCGAGGCGGATTGCTTCGACTTTAACCAGCCGCCGCGCAAGTTCGTCCCGATCCAATCGAAGATGGACGAGCGGGATTTCGAGCGACAGCCGCTCGATCTCCGGCCGGTCGACACCGAATAGCTCTGGGAAGGTCCGCTTTCGGCCGGTCGGGAACAGGGGCGGAAGCCGGCAGGCCTCGTTTTTGAAACGAAGGGTCGCTGGCAGAGGTTTATAGGAACAAAGATTTTTTCTCGAGCTAGCCGCTGCGGCGAAAGATGCCGCGCGCACGGCGCCCCAAAAAAGGTCGGCGCGGCGAAAGGCGAGCTCTACAAATTGAGGACAACTTGTCGAGCGAGATATTGATCTCGAGCGACCCGTGGGAAAATCGGGTCGCCATACTCGAGGACGGTGATCTGGCAGAGCTCTACATTGAGCGTGAAGAGCGGGTCATCGGCTCGATTTATAAAGGTAAAGTACAAAACGTGCTGCCCGGAATGGGGGCGGCGTTTGTCGACATCGGGTTAGGGCGTAACGCCTTCCTGTACGTCGACGACATCAACAAGCAGCCGCTCAACATCGGCGACGTCGAGATCACTCAGGGTCACGGCGGCTTCACCATCAGCGAAAAGGTCAAGCGAGGCGACGACGTTCTGGTGCAGATCGTCAAGGAGCCGCGCGGGCTCAAAGGCGCTCGAAGTTCGACGAACATCTCGCTGCCGGGCCGCTATCTGATCTTGATGCCCACCGGCAAGTACTCGGGCGTTTCGCGTAAGATCGACTCGGCCGACGAGCGCAATCGGCTCAAGAACGCGATGCGGCGAATTCGGCCCGAAGGCATGGCCACGGTGGTGCGAACCGCAGCCGCCGGTGTGAGCGAGGCGGAGCTTATCGCGGATCTCGGCGTCTTGATACGAATGTGGCACGGCATCCTCGAGCGCTACAAACGGGTACAGGCGCCGTCGCTGCTGCACAAGGACATGAACCTGATCTATAAGGCGGCACGCGACTTCATCACGGCCGACGTCGATCGGGTACTGATCGACGACGAGGAGGAGTACCGCAAGGTCCGCGACTTCTTGCAACTGCTGGGGCCTCAGCATATCGATCGCATCGAGTACTACAACTCCGGCCGGTCGCTCTTCGACGATTATAAGATCGAAGCCGAGCTGCAAAAGCTGATGAAGCCCAAGATAAATCTGCCCTCCGGCGCCTCGATCGTAATCGAATCGACCGAAGCGCTTACCGTCATCGACGTGAACTCGGGCAAGTTCACGGGCGGCCGGAATCTCGAGGACACGATCCTTCGGACCAACATCGAAGCGGCCGAGGAGATCGGCCGCCAAGTCCGGCTGCGCGATATCGGCGGCATCATCGTCGTGGACTTCATCGACATGGCCTCTGAGGCGTCGCGCGAAAGAGTGATCAAGACGATGGAGGATAGTCTGCGGCGCGATCGCACGCGCGCGACCATCCAGTCGTTTTCGAACCTAGGCCTGCTGGAGTTCACGCGTAAGCGCGTCGGCAAAGACCTGGGGGCGCAGTTGCGCGGGACCTGCCCTACCTGCATCGGAATGGGCAGCGTGATGTCGTCGCAGTCGGTGGCGATCGAGACGTTTCGCCACATCCGCGACGAAGCGCGCAACCAAACCGCCGGCGACGTCGTCGTCAACGTCGCGCCGACAGTCGCCGTGCAGATGACCTTCTGGTACGAAGCGGAGTGCGAAGAGCTGGCAAAAACGATCGGCCGGCGCATCTTCGTGCGCGTCGATCCGATGATTCATCCGGAAAAGGCGCGCGTCGAGATGGTGAGTACGCCTCGACGCGATAAGGAGCGCCCGCTTCGCGTCGGTGACGAGCACCAAGTCGACCTGTTGCCGGGACGCTTGCCTAATGCGACCTCGGCGGCGGCCGTCATCGACGGGCGAGTCACCGAGGTAGAAAATGCCGCCAACAATGCCGGCAGTTTCGTGCGCATTCGCATTCTCGACGTAGACGAGGAAGGTGACTACGTTCTCGCCGAGATGGTAACGGCCGATGCGAAACCGCGCCGCAAAGGGCGCGGACGACGAGCGGCACCATCGGCGGCCGAGCAGACGCGTCAGCTGCGAGAGCTTGCCGAGGATGCCGCGCGACAGTCGGCAGCCCGCCCGCCGATCGGCATTACCTCGCTAACCGAAGAGGAAGAGGCAGAAGACAAGGCGTTGAGCGCCGAGCGCCGCGGTGAGGCGCAGCCGGACGCGATCATCATTGCGG
>JBAPZS010000380.1:0-2678 GCA_049285355.1 Candidatus Cybelea sp.
CTCGAACACCGCGCGCTGGTCGTCGGAGTTTCGTTTGCGAGCTTAGTCGTCGCGCTTTTGCTGATTCCGTTGGGAATCGTCGGCTTCGAGTACATGCCGCCGGTCGACCGGGGTGAAGTCTTCGTAAACATCGAGTTTAATACGGGGACGCCGCTGACCGTGACGCAAAACGCCGTGATTCGCGCCGAACAGCTCGTCGACCGCATCGCGGATCTCCAATCCGAAACCTCGATGGCCGGTGCCTATCAGGGCCAGATCAGCGGCTACATCAACAACGGCGCTATCGGTCAAATCCATCTGTTCTTGAAGGATCGCCGCTCGCACTCGACGGCCTACTGGGTCGACAACTTGCGCTCGCGTATCGGCGGCTTGTTGCCCAACGCCAACGTCGTCGCGGTACCGGCGACCGATCCGTCCGGAGGTATCGCGCAGCCCATCGGCTACGTCGTCTCGAGCTTGACGACCGATCCCAGCTCGGCCGCGGCGCGCGCCTACGCGGCGCTTGCCGCAACGCCGGGCGCGATCGACGCGACGACCTCGTTGACGAACGAGGCCCCGCAGGTCGAGGTGGAATTCGAACGCGGGAACGCTCGCGCGCTCGACGCGAGCATCGGCACGGCCTCGACGGCGGTGCGCGCCGCATTCGGCGGCGATACCGCAACGCAGTTCACCGGGCCGGAAGGCCTCAAAGACGTGCAGGTGATCTACCCCGAACGCGACCTGCGCTCGTTGGGGCAGATCTCCGCGATTCCGATCCGCGCGAATAACGGCTCGATCATTCGCGTTGGCGACATTACGCGGCTCGTCGACCAGCCCGCGCCGCCGATGATCATGCGCATCAACCGGCGCAACGTCGTGTTGATCGGGGCAAACGTCGCACCGGGCGCGATCCTCTCGAACGTCCAGCGAGCCTTCGAGCGCCGTCTACGCGCGCTCGACCTTCCCAAGAGCATCGCGATCGCGCCGGTCGCCGGCGGCAACCAGCAGAACGTTGCCGACACCGTGACCGAGCTGTCGATCTCGCTCGCGCTCTCCATTCTGCTCGTCTACTTGCTGATGGTCGCGCTCTACAACGGCTATATAACGCCGTTCATCATCATGTTTACCGTCCCCGTCGCGGTCGTCGGCGCGCTCGGAGCGCTGGCGCTCACGCATCAGACGCTCAACCTCTTCTCGCTCATCGGCTCGATTTTGCTCGTCGGCCTGGTCGCAAAGAACGGAATCTTGCTCGTCGACTTCGCGAATCAGCTGCGCGAGCATGGCATGACGAAGCTGGAGGCCATTACGGAGAGCGCGCACGCAAGGTTCCGCCCGATCGTCATGACGACGATCGCGATGATTGCCGGCATGCTGCCCCTGGCGCTCGCGCTCGATCCGGGATCGCAGGCGGAGCGGCCGCTGGGCATTGTAGTGATCGGCGGCCTGTCGAGCTCCCTGGTGTTAACGCTGCTCTTGATTCCGATCATGTACCTGCGCTTCGCTCCGGAGCATTATCGGCCGTCCTCGCTCAACGGCGAGACCGATCCCAACCAGATCGAGCTGCCGATATCGCAGCCCTCGACGAGCGGTGCCCTTTGACGGAGCCTGTCCGCAGCGAAGCCGAAGGGCTCAGGGTAAACTGCGCTCGAGCGGCGCGAGCATAGGCAAGACCGCGGTGTGCGTGCCGTCCGTAACGACCGTTACGGCGCCGTTCTCGTCGGTTCGGTAGATTCGCGCGCCGCAGCGCCGCAACGTCGCGAGCGTCGACGAAGCCGGGTGACCGAAGAGATTGTGGCGCCCGACCGAGACGATCGCGTAGCGCGGGGCGACCGCGGCGACGAACTGCGACGACGACCCGTAGGCCGAGCCATGATGCCCTACCTTTAGCACGTCGGCGCGCAGGTCGATCCCCTCTCGCAAGAAGCGGCCCTCCGAATCGCTGCCCGCATCGCCAGTGAAGAGCATGCGAAAGTGTCGGTACTCGAGCAGGAAAGCGATCGAGTTGCTATTGATCGCATTGCGTCCGCCGATGAACGGGAGCGACGGTCCGATGAACGTGAGCGTTAGGCCGTCGTCGGTTCGCCAACGCATTCCGGCTCGAGGGTAAAGGACCGGTACGCTCTCGCTTTGCGCCGTCGCGATTGCATCGAGATAGGCGTGCCCGGAGTAGCGCTGACCTCCGTCGTCGAGCTGCGCGACGCGCAGATGCCGTAGCACCGGCGCGACCCCGCCGGCATGATCGCCGTGCGGATGCGAGAGAATCAGCGCGTCGAGTGCGTGAATGCCACGGCGCAGCAAAAATGGGACGACGATCCGCTCGCCGACGCGCTCGGCGACGGAGTCGTCACCGGTCGCGCCGCGTTCCAGGCGGCCGCCCGCATCCACGAGCAGCGCGCGACCCCGCGGCGTCTCGATTACGATCGCGTCGGCTTGTCCGACATCTAGAACCGTCACCCGCAATCGTCCGTCGAACGAACGCGGCGGCCACAGCACGTACGCGGTCGTTAGGAGCAACGCTCCCAACGCGATCGTTTTCGCGCGACGGCGCCACAGCGCCGGCGCCGCCAGCAAAGCGAGATCGTAGCAAGCGATACACCACGCGGGGGCGGGCGTCATGGGCACCGCTGCGTACGGAAGCCGGCTAACCGTTTCGACGACGCCGAGCATCCACGCAAGCATCCACGCGTTGAGGTTTGCAA
>JBAPZS010000381.1:0-5229 GCA_049285355.1 Candidatus Cybelea sp.
GGCGCTATGCGATCAGCTAGCTGATGCCGAGGTCGAATCGCTCGCCTCCGAAGGTGCGCAGCTTTCAGAAGACCAGGCCGTAGTCGAAGCGCTCGCCGTGCAATAAGCAGCGAACGATGCACACCCATGCATCAACCGACCTGGCTTAGGGTGCGCGGTTTTCGCCGATTCCTCAATGCCCACAATGCTGCTCGACCGTGGCATTGTTTCGTGTTGCATGATCTCGCCAGTGGTCAGAATGGTGCACGATATCCTCTAGCCCGTGAATCTCATGGGGAAGGTGGGAGTCGAACACGCTGGCGCTCGTATTGGCTGGTGTCTAGTGGGTTCTTTTCGTGTCTTATCGTGCTCAGCGAAGGCGATCTATTACGCCCGCCGATGCCGCTCGTATCCCGTCATTTGGGCGAGAAGCGCCCGGATTGGCAGAGCTGGCAGAGTTGCCGGCAGCGTCGTTCGCCGTGTGCGCCAACGCCGCTTTGGTCACGAAGCTTCGCTTCCTGAACCCGTTACGACGTACGTCCCCAGGCCTGCGCCCCGATTTTCCATTCGTTACGTTCCTTGGAAAACGTGTACGCCATGGTGCCGGCCCGAGTGGCCGTCTGACCCTTAATCGTCACCGTAAGGGTCCCCGAGATGACGGCGTACGCGTGAGTTCCCTCGACAATCCAGAACCCCATCTCGTACGCTAGATGCTCGTAGGTGACGCCAAGGTCCTTACGCCACTTCTCTACGTCCGCAAGCCAATTGGCCGGCGCATTCGGGTTCAACCAGCGGTAGGGCGCAATACCGTCGATAATGATCGCGGTCTCCCCGAAAACGCTCGAGAAAAGCTCGGTGTTCTGATCATTGAAGCCCTTGACATGATTCTCGATTAGCCTCTGGATTTCAGAGGGCGGCGGGCTGGCCATCGCAATTCTCCTATCATTGTGAGCACTTTGAGCATTAACGACATCGGTCGAGCCAAGCGCAGCGGCAACTGCCGTCATCGCTGTCGCGCCAAGGAAACCTCGGCGATTAAAGTTGAGACTATACTTCATGTGTGTCCCTTCGAGTCGGAATCTTCTCGCACATGCGCGCTGCGGCTCCGAGACCGCGGCAAGGTGCAATCCGACATCGTTATAGGTACGAGATAACCTGCACGAAGTCTTAGCAGAGAGGGAGGCTGGGGAAGGTGGGAGTCGAAAACATTCGCTCTCGCCTTTCCCGGTATTTTGTCCATGCCTCTCGAGTGCTATTCGCGCTTAACCCATGCCGTCCAAAGCGTCCGCCAATGCCGCTCATGTCCGGTCATTTCGGCGAGAATCGCCCAAACTGGCAGAGCTGGCAGAGTCTCTGGCAGAGTCGCTCGTCGCGTGTACGCCCCAGGCCTGCGCCCCTTCGTGCTATCGGCTGACGGTCTGGCCGCTTCCAATGTCGGGCGCGATGTTCGTGTCGATAGACTTTTTCGGAGCACCGCCGTTCGCGTAGTTCCAATAGTTAAAACGGAACGTGCAATCGAAGTTCCCTCCGACGACTTTCTTTCCCATGACCCAGGGTTGAACGACATCGATAAAGTCGGAGTCGCACGAATCAGTCAAAGTCGTCGTGCTCACGAGCGCTGCGGTCCCGTCGGAGACCGTGATCCGGTAGATGGCGGTGGTGCCGGTGCTTGAGGCGTTCTGATCGGTGGCGGCCAAGCCCGAGGCGTTAGAGTTCCACATGATCCCGGCGGGCACAGAGAGGCTAAATCCGCTGAGCGTCAGTTCGGTAAAGCTGCTGCCGCCGCTGGCGAGCTCGTCGATGCCGGCTGGATTGGGGCTCTCGCCCTCGACGAAAAGATTGCTCGCGTTGTCGTAACCCGGCGGCCAGTATTCGCATATGTTCGGATCTTCGTAGAGCGTCGGCGTACCGGATCCGCCCGCAAAGACCCAAACGCCGCCGCAGGTCGTCGATGGGTTTGCTTCGACGAACGCCGAGACCGCAAGATTTCCGGTTGCCGGATCGACGGAGCAGCCGATGGGGAGGCCCGTAACCGCGAGCGTCTTGATCGGGGTCGTGCCGCCTTTGGCGTATTCGACCACCTGACTCGCCAAGAAATCGTCGATGTAAACGTTGCCCGCCCCATCGCTGCAGTCACCGTATGGGAATTCAAACCCCGTCAGTTGGCCCATTAACCCCTTGCCGTTGGGAGTCTTATAGCTATAAACGTCAACCAGGCCGCTACCCTCGTCGGAAACGTAGAGAAGATCCGTTTTTTTGGCGTCGGGATTCACCCACGAACGCCGGTGGTTCCGGTGCATATGCAGCGCGATGGGTCTCGCTAGCGTACGATTAAAAAGCCGAAGCATTGACCCCGAGTCTTGAGTGAACCGAGCGGTGCCTTGAATGCCTCCTAAGGAGCCAAATCCTGCTTGCGAACCACCGTTGCTACAGCCGGTAAGCAGCAGAGCAACTGTGCAAGCGCCCAATACAGGGTAAACGAAATGTGAAACTGTTCCCATGGTAGCCCTCCTCCGATTTACTCGCCGGTGTGTAGAGTCTCGGCGAAACCGCCGCTCTACCTGCCGGAAACTACAGTACGTCATCGGGAGTTAGTACATATGGGATGCGCACACGCAGAGGCGCGGGTTGAAGTCCCCTAGCCGCCGCGCGCTATGTTGCGCTTGGGGACGGCTTAATGGAAATTGGTACCGGCGCGGCGTCGGCATGCTGGACGGTGTGGTGCTTGTTGGTTAACGGGGATGACGTGGCCGTCACTAGCACGCAACTCGTAGTGGAGGTCACGGTACGCTGAGAGGCATCCCACGGGGTACGTCGAGCTTTGGAACTCAACGTTAATCCAGTATTCGTTTCGAACTGCGGGGATCACGCTAACCGTTGCCGCAACTCCGAGGAGGACAAGCTTCTGATGGACCAGCTCAGCGGCCGATCCAAAGCTATGGAGCGAAGCTGATGCAGCCAAGAGCGCTACGACTGCGACGGCGAGTGTCATCTTTCGCAAGCAATGGGGTTTCTAGGTAGACCCACAAAGAACTACTTTTAAGCTGGGGAAGGTGGGAGTCGAACCCACATGAGTTGCCTCGGCCGCTTTTGAGGCGGCTGCGTCTGCCATTCCGCCACTTCCCCGGAAGCTACGGCTGATTCGCGTCGATCAGGCGCCGGGCCTCGGCGGCGTCGGCCGCGGGCGCAACGCTCAGGCGTAAGCGCACCTTCCGCGTGGAAAAGATGAGCGATACGATGTCGGCGCCGCGTGTCGTTCGCAAATCGACGTGCGCGACGTCGCTGGGCCGCCAGCGGACCATTGCGAGCTGGCCCGCATGGAGTATTCCCACCCCGTCGCCGTTACGTGATCGTGAGATAGTGTCGCCCGGAGTAAACGCGAAGCCGGAGATGCTTTCCAGTCGCGCGTTCGATCGCGCGTCATGGGGTGCAAACTCTTCGTCCACGAGCAACTCGGTGCCGCCATTGCTCAGCGTCAGCGTTCGTGTAAAGCGTGCGCCGCCTTCGGGGAGGTCGGGCGCATCGTACGAACAGGTGATGCTCTGAACTCTAAGCGCGCCGACGTTATTACACGCGTATTGGCGATTGAACGTGCCGGCCGGTAGCGGGTGCGTGTAGGCGGCGATGTAATCGCGCGATGAGGCCGGCGGCTGCGGATCGGTCGCGTCGCGCAGGAGCCCGATGCTCGTCGCCGCGTTGACGGCTCCATCGCTCAAGACGGCGACGCGCGCGCCGCCAAAAGGCGCAAAGACGACGTGCAGATGCGCGTTGGCAAGCGTCGTGCCGCTGGGATCCGCAAACGGCGGCGGCGTTCCCGGTGGTGGCGCCGGGGCTTCGCTCGCGACCGCCGCGTGCACTCCGACCGGAACGACGCGCGTGCCGCGAGCGGCTAACGTGAAGGCGGAGACGCGAACCGTGCGATGCGCGAGGCGGACGGCAAAACTCGGAAGGTGCCGTTGCCCGCGACTCGGATTCACCGCGACGACGAAGCCGTACGATCCATCATCGGCACGCAGCAGCGTTACGCCGGCCGGCCTTTGAAAGTTGGACGGCACGCGCACCGCCGACGCATCAAAGGCGATCAGACCCGAACCTTCAAGCGTGCGAATCATCGCCGCGGCGACCGGTCGAACGCGATGCATCAGCGAGCTCGAGGGAAGAAGCGGCAACAAGAGGATCTTGGAGCCTGGCGCTCCCGCGCGATACGTATCGAAGTCCACGAGCGTACACGTGAGGCCGCGCGCATTGCAGGCGCGCTGCATCGCGATCGTATCGGTGGCCAGCAGCGTGAAGTCGTCGTTGCTCAGACTGCCCGGCGTAAAGAGGCTCGGCGGCCAAATGATCTCGGCATCGGCCGCGATGTGCGTTCGCGCCAGCAACCCCCCGTATCGCGTGACGATGGCGCCGAACGCGCGCGTGGGCGCGTAGCGCGGTGCCGCATGAAGATTCACGGTCAGCGCCGCATCCCAGGCATAGGACCAGTTCGCCCACGGCGCCTCCCACCCGTGCGGATAGATCGTGTCCTGCACCGGGAAGTTGACGATGCCGTGCACGCCGTCGCGCAACAATTCTGCCAGCGCGAGCGCCGTATTCGACGGATCGCTCGGCCGCGGCGCGCCTTCATCGGCGCCCTGCAGCCAGCCGGCCGCAAACTCCGACTGCATCACGGGAACGTTACGTTGTGTCTGCAGCAGTCCGGTGGCAAAATCCAGATCGGCAATATCGTGCGCGCCAATCGCATACGCGTCGCTCTGATACCAGTTGCCCCACGCCCACGCCGGCGACGCGCTGGGTACCCGCATCTCGTACGTATTGATGAAGAGGGGCACCCGGTCTCCGGTAACGGCTTGAACGCTTTTGCGCAGCCACCCAACGTACGCGTGCCACTGCGGCGCCGGCCACGTGTCGTTGTCGAGATAGGCGCCTTGATCGTCGTCGAGGGCGATCGCAATGACGTCGTGCGAGTAGGGCGCCACCGTTTGCAAGACGTCGCGCAGCCACTGACCGGCAGCGTCGAGATGCACCGCATTCGACAGCCACTCGGCGGCGGCGGCGTTGGCGTGAGCGTTTTGCCGGGTTGCCGTTGCGGGATAACGCCCTTCGAGCACGTCGTGCAGCGGCATGCCATACTCGGGCCGCTCCAACAGCCACGCCGGATATCCGCCGTTGCGCCATTCGTTTCGAATGACGGGACCGGGGCGTAAAATCACTTTGAATCCGAACTGATGCACCAGGGCCAGGACTCCGAGA
>JBAPZS010000382.1:0-8902 GCA_049285355.1 Candidatus Cybelea sp.
ATGTTAGACCACATCGAGTCACTCAGCGTGCCGCTGCGGAATCCGCGGTCGTCGCCGCGCTCCCTGCGTCCGGCATTTTAAGTCCCTGTAACGGAGCCGCATTGACCACAGATCCTCACCGATCTCCGCGCATCCAGGCGCGAGGTGGCAATCAACGCCAGCCGCGCTCATCGATGGGTTGAAGTCGGCAAAGAAAGTCTTAGCCGGATGATTTTGGTCGCATCTCACGACCAGTTGGGTCGAGTTCCAACACCGATTCATGGAGGTCCCCGATCCGATATTTTGTTGGCTGTCCATGCTCGTCGGTCTCAAACAGGCCCCATGAAAAATCCACGTCGATATTGAGGTCATCCGACGGCCCTTCGAGCAGGTACGCAATCGCAAAAAGAAGCTCCGCCTGGACACAGCGGGCAATCTCTGTGAGATCGCCGGCTGATGCGCCGGCGGCCTTGCATCGCGCAAGTGCTGCGCCCAACCCGGCATATGCCTCGTTGGGTCGGACCTGGGCCGATCTAATCGCATCCTCGATCCATGCTGTATCGCCTTCCGGCACAACGTTAGACCACGCCTGTTTGAGAAAGAGGAAGCGTGCGAGCTGGGGAATACCTTCCGTTACCTGTGAGTGTGCCCAGTCTTCAGGTGACGGCGCACCAAGCCGCCGAAACAGGTAGACAAGGTCGTCTTCAGTCAATGGCGTTGCCACTTCATATGCCTCCCCCTCGCTTCCGGACCGGCCCCGATTGAGAAGTCGTAGATTATCGTGCGACAGAGTTCGGTGTACATCGAGGCCCATCATGCAGGTCGGCGCTGCGTACACGCTACACGATGATCCCGCGCGTTGTTTAATGTAGGCATATTGACAACAAACAACGACAAATGCTAGGCTTTGTAACGGTGTGCGGATCCTGGGCCAAGTAACGCTTCAGAAGGCCGCTCGAAAGCATGCAGATGTGGCGAACGCCCTGGCGATGTGGAGAGCGGTTGTGGCCGCTGGGTGGACCAACTTTACGCAACTCAAAGCCGACTTTGCGTCGGCCGACTATGTATCTCCTTTCACAGTGTTCAACGTGAAGGGCAATAAGTACCGGCTGATTACGCTCGTCGACTATACGGAACGAATTATTGTGGTCCGCGATTTACTTACGCACGCGATGTATAGCAAGGGAAAATGGAAATGACGGCTGCAGCGGAACGTGAATACGGCGAGTTGCTAAGCGCGCGCCGGCCGCATGTAATTGGGAACAAGCGCGCCTACAACGCGGCAATGCATGAAATCGAGGGACTAACGACGCGTGGCAAAAGCCGTTCTACCGCAGAGACAGAGTACTATCGCGTCCTTTGCGCATTGGTTGCCGACTACGAGCGTCGAGTGGGTGCCGACCGCTCGCCAAGGCTAGCGCCCGTAGAGGCGCTACGCGAACTTATGGAACTGAAAGGCGTGACGCAATCGCAAGTCGCGCAGGTGCTCGGCGATCGTGCCGCGGCGTCATCCATCCTCAGCGGACGGCGAGAGATTAGCAAGAATCAGGCCAGGAAGCTCGGCGACCTCTTCAAGGTCGACGCCGGACTGTTCATTTAGTTTTGTCGGTATTCGACTCAGCCTGCCCTGAGCTAGCCGAAGGGTCGAAGGACACGGATTCGATTCCCGTTGGCGCTACCACATCCGGCTTTACTTTTGCTGAACCCTAGTTATGCAGGCTTATTGAGTTGCCCCACACTTGCCTTCGAGGACGCGCCGACGTTTTGCACAGCGTCTCAGCGGCGTAACTTGGGCAAAAGTCGTGCATTATCAGGAACAGCCGGGCAACAACATCATGATGAAAGAGCTAGTTGGCGATCGCGTTCGCGTCTGCTTTTTTGGCGAACCTATACCGTCACCACGCGTCTTACTCGGGCATGAATAGCGAGCACGACTGCGGCGGGGTGTAAAAGAGAGGTGCGCTCACTTAGGGCTTTATCGAGTAGACCGTTCCTTTGTCGGCGCCGCCCCCGCGGTCGGTCGTTCCATAGAGAGTGCCCTTTACATTAACGAGCCCCGCTAGCGGCTGATAACCTCCGGATCCGCCTTTGAAGGCGTAAAGGACTTGCTCTTCGCCGGACTTGCTGACCGAAAAGACTGTTCCTTTGCCAAATTTACCGCCGCCAGACGTCGTGCCATACAGCGTGCCTTTTATGTCGAGTAAGCTTCCATTCGGGGATGCCCCATCGGCCGCGCCGGTGAATGCGTGCAGCACGGTCTCTTTGCCGGATGCGAGCGCGAAGACGGTGCCAAGATCATTTTCCCCCCCGAAGCCGGTCGTGCCGTAAAGCACGCCGTCGACGTCGATCAGGTTTCCACTCGGCCGCTCACCGTCACTGCTGCCCCCTTTAAAGCTGTAAAGTGTGGTCTTTGTGCCGGAGCTCGTCATTTTGAAAACGGTTCCGCCGTCGTTCGAGCCACCGTAGGAAGTCGTCCCATAAAGCTCACTTTTGACATCGATCACGCTTCCGAGTGGTACGTCACCGTCGTGGCCGCCCTGGAAGGCATAGACGACATTCTCTGCCCCGCCGGTGGTTAGCCCGAAAATCGTGCCGCAGCCGCTGTTGCAGCGTTTTGAGCCGCCCAGCTGTGTCGCACCGTAGAGCTTACCGTTCAGCACGGCCATCGGGCTTTGGACGGGGCTAGCGCCATCATTTCCGCTTCCGAAGCTGTGAAGCGCCATCTCTTTGCCCGCCGCCGTTACCTGGTAAGCCACGTCGCTCGTCGTTCCGTAAAACACGCCATGCAACGCGATGACGCCAGAATCCGGAGTGTTGCCATCCGAGCCCCCGACGAAGCTATACAGTGACGTCTCTCGCCCAGAGGCCAGCAGCTTGAAGAGAGTTCCTAAATCGCTTGTTCCGCCCGTGCTCGTCGTGCCGTAGAAAGCGCCGCCCATGTATATCAAATCCCCGTTGGGCGTATCGCCGTCGGGCGACCCCTTAAAGCTATAGACGGTCTTGTATGTCGCGCTTGCACTCGATTGCCGCGCGAATGTCGGGGCAGCGGGTAGCGAAGATGGGGTGCCGCCGGCCTGCGAGCAGGCGGAACACGCCGCCAGGCACGATAGGACGATGGCGCGATTTAAACGCATTTACAGCTCCTTTACTGACCTTCCAAATGTTCCAGGCATGTAAACCTCCAAAATGATCTCGACTCGCTACTGTGAAGCTAACACCGGCGCGTGCCGGCGGCGTGCCGGGTTTACGAAGCGGAAGCGAGCAAGTGGACTGCCGGCGCGACGCAGAAGGGTGGAGGCATGGCCCAAGGTGACGGACTCGTCATTCGGCTGTTTGGGCATGCCGACATCAGTTGGGACGGCGCGCCCCTAAAGTTCGCAAAGCGCGCGACGACGCTCGCGATGTTGGCGCATCTCGTTCTGCAGCGCGGCCGAGCAGTCTCGCGCGAGTCTCTGGCCTTTACGCTTTTCCCGGACGTCGACGAAGCTACCGCGCTGGCGGAGCTACGGCGCTATTTGTACCTCGCAAACAAAGCGCTTCCGCCGCTCCCCGGTAACCCGTGGCTTTTCATCGATGTAGAAACCATATGCTGGAACGCCGCCGCCGCCGCATTCATCGACACGGTCGCCTTCGAACGGCTTGCGGCAGACGCGGAGACGCAGGCCGAAGCCATCGAGCTCTATAGAGGCGATCTGCTCGAAGATGTTTACGACGATTGGGTCGTGAGGGAACGCGAACGGCTGCGCTCGCGGTATTTGGCAATTCTTAACGAATCGTTGGATCGCCACCGAGCAATGCGCGACTTCGGCCCCGCAAGCGCCTTCGCGAGACGTCTGCTCGCTACGGATCCGTGGCGCGAAGACACGTTGCGCTCCCTTATGGCGACTCGATACGAGTCGGGCGACTCGGCCGGCGCACTTGCCGAATTCGAGAGCTTCGCAAAGCGGCTGCGCACCGAGCTATCGATCGCACCCATGGGAGAAACGGTCGCCGTTCGCGATGCGATTCTTCGAAACGAAGCGCTTGATGGCAGGCGGTCTCGGTCGGTTGAGATGGGGCATCACGTCGCGCCTTCCGCACCGATCCTGCCTTTTGTGGGGCGAAAAATCGAGTTGGCGCGGCTGCATGCGGCGTGGGCCCGAGCTGCTCGCGGTGCCGGCACCTTGGTTCTCCTTCGCGGCGAAGCGGGCGTCGGAAAAACGCGGTTGACCGCGGAACTGGCACGTCTCGTACAATCCGAAGGCGGTCGCGCTTTCGTTGGTACCACCGGCTCGACGGAATCGGCACCGTATCAAGCACTCCTCGAAGCGCTGCGTGCGGGCTTGCCGCTCCTGCTCGCAAAACCGCCGGCTTTCGCCCGGCGGGCGGTTCTTGCGCGCTTGCTGCCCGAACTCTTGGAGCCCGCCGAACGCGACGTCGAGTTGCCGGAGCAATCGCCCGAACGCGAGACGGCGCGCGTCTTCGATGCCCTAGCCTCTGCGGTACGAAGCTTAGCGTATCCTCGACCCCTACTCATCGTGCTCGAAGATCTTCAGTGGGCCGGTTCTGCCAGCATCGAAGCGCTGGGGGCGATCGTTCGAGAATCGGCGCGCGTCCCGGTTTTGATCGTCGCAACCTGCCGCGAAGAGGAAACGCCCCCGGACCACCCGCTTCGCACGCTGGTTCGGTCGCTCAGTCTCTTCCAAAACGTCGAGGAGCAGATTCTCGAACCCCTCACGCTAAGCGACGTAGCTGAGCTCGTTACGCGCGTTGACCGGCTAACCGGCTCGAGCGACGAACTGGCCCGAGCCCTCTTCGCGCACAGCGAAGGAAACGCGCTTTTCCTCAACGAGATCGTTCATAACCTAATCGACAGTGGCAGCCTCAGTGCGGCGCCCGGTGCATCGATCCAAAGCATGCTCGACGCTCGAATCGCCCGTCTCGATTCGCACGCTCGAACGATCGCCGAAATTGCGGCAGTCGCAGGCCCGGGATGTACCGTGGCGCTGGCTCGTGCGGTCTCGAATTTGCCCCCGGCCGCAGTAGCGAGCGGCTTCAACGGATTGCTCGATCGCAGAATCCTGCGCGAGGCGGGGTCGCGGTCGGGATACGACTACGTCTTTACCCATCATCTCATTTCGGCGGCGGTGTATGGCGGCATTGAATCCGGTTTGCGGGCACAGCGGCACTACCGGATAGCACGGATTCTCGAACTGGAGTTTCCATCGGATCCGAATGCGTCGGCTCGCGAAATAGCGCGTCATTACGAAGGCGCCGGCGACGGCAAGAGCGCGAGTCCCTGGTACCTGACCGCGGCTCGGCGGGCGGCGTCCGTTCACGCGTACGGCGACGCCATCGACCTGGCCACGAACGCATTGATGAATCCGGCGAGTCTCGAAATACAACGGGCTGCGCTCGACGTGCGCGAGAGGGCGAGAGGCCGCCGGGGCGACCGTCACGGCCAGCGCAGCGACATCGACGAGCTGGAGCGACTGGCCGACGGCGACCCGCGATCCACATTCGACGTGCTGATCCGGCGGCTGCTTCTCGCCAGAAGCTTAGGCGAGAACGATGAGGAGGGACGCCTCATCTCGGCGATGGAGTCGTCCGCGCCGACGCTGGGAGACGACGCTCAAGCTCAAGCGCTGGTCCAACGCGCGACCCACTTCGGCTTGCTCAGCCAACAGTCCGATGGACTCCCACCTGCAAGCCAAGCTCTGGCCATCTACGAGCGTCTCGGTAACGTTCGCGGCCAGCTCGAATGCCTCTATCTCATGGTTCAATACAGCGCGAACACGGGCGACGTCGACGCTTCCCGCCGTTATCTCGCGCTCATGAGCGACCGCGCGGGGAGCCTTTCCGATCAAGTCGTGGAAGCCAAAGCTCTCGACGTAGCGGCGACCGCGGCGCTCCTTCGGCAAGAGTATCGGGAATGCTTCGAATTGACGACGCGCGCACTCGCGTTGCATCTGGCGACCAACGATCGCGAAGGTGAGGCGTCATCGCGCGGCCGCCTGGCGGTAACGGCTGCGTGGCTCGCGGACTACCCGACCGCCATTCGCGAGTTTGAACGCGCTTTGGGGACGTATGAGACGATCGGAAACAAGCGCGGGCTCGCCGTGACGCATTCGAACAGGACGTTGTTGCTGATGCGCCTGGGCCTGTTCGAGGATGCTCTCGCATCAATCGAACGGTCGAACGCGCTTTTCGAGGTAGCGCACGAACGTCGCACGATCGTCGCCAATCAGGTCAATGCGAGTTTTGTTAAGCTCCAGCTGGGCGATCCGCAGAGCGCGAAGTCGCTAGCCGAGTCGGCGCTGGCGGCGGCCAGAGAGATCGCATTCCCTCTCTTCGAAGCCGCGGCGTTGGCAAACCTCGGCAACGCCGAGCGCGCGCTCGGTCATGCTACCCTCGCCATAGAATACATGGAAGCCGGCATAGCGGCTCGCCGGCCGATTCAAGAGTCGCGAGATTACGTAGACGATCTCGCCGATCTGACGCTTGCCTACGCCGAAGCTGGGCTCGGAACCGCGGCACTTATGAAGGCCAAGGAGTTGTTCGCAATCGGTGCGCCTTTCGACGGAGCGCTTTGGCCGCACTATGTTTGGTGGGCAATTGGACAAGGGTTGGCCGCCGGCGGCGAGGACGAGCAGGCCGGCAAGGTAGTAGCGCAGGCGCGTGAGGAGTTACGGCGATTCGCCCAGGGAA
This sequence comes from Candidatus Cybelea sp., assembly GCA_049285355.1. GTDB lineage: Bacteria > Vulcanimicrobiota > Vulcanimicrobiia > Vulcanimicrobiales > Vulcanimicrobiaceae > Cybelea. The sequence goes on from JBAPZS010000382.1 coordinate 6,667, forward strand.
TCGCAGACGAGCGGACGCGCCAGGCTTTTTTGTCAGTCCCGATCAACGCGCGTATCGCAGACCGGCCCTAGCACCTGCCGCACGGACCTGGTATGGGCGTCTGCTACGTTTTTCCGATGAAGAACGAGCGGAGCGAAGTAGTGTTCGTGGTTCGCATGTGGCAACAAGGCATCGGAGAAAACGGCGAGAGCGAGTGGCGGGGCTCGATTTATCAGGTCGATTCCGGCCGAAGTTTCTACGTAGCCGGTTCGCGCGAGGTAGCAGACTTCATCGGCGCGAGCCTCGCACGTTCGCCGCACGGCCCGCTGATAACCTGAATGCATGAACGGCACAATACGGAAAGCCTTGGTTGTTCTCACAGCTTGCGCGGCCTACGCTGTCCCCATCCGTACGACTGCGGAGCCGCCGCCGGCCGGCAGCGCGTTCGGTTTGCCGGCCGTTGCCGCCAACGACAACACCGTGGCCGGAGGCAAGCTCGAGCGTGGAGTCTTACGACTCTCGCTCGTCGCGCGCCGCGGCCTTTTCTATCCGGACGGCCCCGGTACACTCGGTTTGCCGATCGAGGCGTTCGGTGAGATAGGCAAGCCTCTGCAAGTACCCGGTCCGTTCGTGCACGTTCCTGTCGGCACGCGCGTCGACGCGACGATACGAAACGAGCTGGACCACCAACTAACGGTTCGCGGTCTGGGCGCCTCCGCCGAACGCCTAACGTCATTCGTGCAAATCCCGGCGAATGCGACTCGGCGTGTCACTTTCGTGCTCGATCGGGTCGGCGCGTTCGGCTATTACGGCAGCGACAACGGTGAGCCGATCGACGCGCGCATCTTTAGGGACGCCGAACTCTCGGGCGCGATCGTCGTAGAAACATCAAAAGCGCCGACGCTCGACCACGTCTTCGTACTCGGCCTCTACGCGCCGGTCAAGATGAAAGATGGCTCGCCGAACTTCATGTACATGCTCGAGACGATCAACGGCCGTTCGTTCCCGGCGACGGAGCGTCTCACATACGAACGTGGACACCACGTGCGCTGGGCCGTTTTTAACGCTTCGTCCATGAATCATCCTATGCACCTTCACGGCTTCTATTATCGCTTCGATCGCCCCGATTCGTACGATCAAGTGACGCACGCATTTTTTCCCGGCGAGGCCGAGGAGCTTTCTTGGACGGCCGACCGCGCGGGAAGCTGGATGTTCCACTGTCACATTGACGACCACATCACGCGTCACGCACCGCTTCGCGACATGCTCGCAGGTAAACCGGATCCAAGTCTAACGATCGCAAAGCGCTTTCATCTTGCGAACGAGCCGATGGGAGGTATGGTGATCGCGCTTCGCGTTCTTCCGCGTCGCGGCGATCAAACTCCGGCAGAAACGGGGTCGCCGCGCCGTCTTGGCCTCACGATCGAGGCCCACGATCAGCCGCACGAACCGTATCCCGGTTTGCCGAAAGACACCGTCCGCCTTACCGATGGGCCGCAGACCATCGAATCCCACGGAAACCTCGGGCCGCCGATCGTGCTCACGCGCGGCCAACCGGTTGCGATCGCCGTGACGAATCGAACGCCCGAACAAACGAGCGTGCACTGGCATGGCATTGCCTTACGGGATAGCTACTTCGACGGAGGCTCGGGCATGGGGATGCCGATGCCCGGCGAACGGATTTCGCCGCCGATCGATCCGGGCGCAACCTTCGTCGCGCGCTTTACGCCTCCCGATGCCGGGACGTTTATGTATCACGCGCACATGGACGACGGCTGGCAACTCGCCGAAGGTGCCGACGGTCCGCTGATCGTCATGCCGCCGGGCGAAGTCTTCGACCCTACGACCGATCATCTGGTGATGATCTCTGAATCGTACGAGAAAGCCGGCGCGCCGCTCGTCGCCATCGGAGGGTCCCTCGCACCCGAACCGATTTCGATGACGGTAGGGGTGCCGCAACGTCTGCGGTTTGCGGAACTCTCGCTCAGTGGTGAAAATCTCGTCATCTCGCTATCCGACGCCTCCCACGTTCTTCGATGGACGCCAATCGCCAAGGACGGCCGCGATCTACCGATCCGTTTGCAGCGCGAAACCGATGCGACTCAGGCGCTGACGATCGGAGAAACGCGCGACTTTCACTTCACGCCCCAGCATCCGGGCACGCTTACGCTCGGTGTTTACGACCTCGACAACAACGGAATGCTCGTTGGGACTCAGCGGATCGACGTGTCGGAAGTGCGGGAAGGCAGGAACGTAC
>JBAPZS010000383.1:0-1748 GCA_049285355.1 Candidatus Cybelea sp.
AGGCTGTACTTGGCCCGCGTCGGGAGTATGTCTCCATCGGGTATCACGCGTGCGAACCCTGCGAGGCTGGACCACGTCTTCGAATCGAACAGCGTTTCTGGGGTAATCGTGCGGAGAAAACCGGCGGTCTCCGAGACTTCCATGGAGACTGGTTCCACGGTTTCCGCAACGAGGTAGTTCCACAGTCCCATCAGGGCGTTGACGGTGGGATACATGGACAGAAAGTCCGTGTAGACGACCGGGACGGGAACTTTGCGGATATGGGCACTCGTCCGTCCGCCAAAGAACGCGGACTCTGCGTAGCCGAGATAGCGCTTCGGAAACGTTTGCCGCTCCAGGATCGGCGCGATTCCCATCTTGTGGAGATGGGCCTTGCCGAGCGATGCCGGCGAGTAGGCTTGTGTCTCTTGCAGCGCGACATCGAAGCGGTCGTACTCTTCGAGCAGCTTGAACGCCAGCGCCGCCGTCGCTGCAACGTCGCGCCGGTTGTAGTCGATATACTCCGGTGTGACGACGCCGTGCCGTTGGACGGTTAGCTTCCCCTGTTCGACGCCGAAGGCTTTGCACGCCGACTCCAGCGTATGGCCGCGATCGGTCAGCACAAATGCCAACGTCCGCAGATCGAGGAAGTGGCCGCGGAACTTTTCATCCTCCGGCTCGCCGGTTTCCGAACCTTCGGGAATCAGATCCACCGGGTCGGGATCAAGCGTTCCGGTAAACCCTTTCAAGGCGCGCTTGCTGTCGATGTGTTTGATCGCAATGCGCGGCCGATACTTATTGACCCGGCGCACTCCTTGATTGTCGACCCAATCCCAAAATACCAAGGAGAAGCCGCCGGCAAACCGCTTGTCCTTGGCGTTGCCGAAATCGACGGCGAGCCGCGACAGGTCGAACGGGAGATTGAAGCCGACGATGAGCGCGCGGCCGTCGTAACCGGCGATATAGAGCTTGGCGAGAAAATCTCGCCGCGAGAGCAGCTTCAGCTGTGCGATGCCGCGGCGTCGATCGGTCGCGGCCGCATGCGTGGCGACGTAGCTTTCGAGCTTCGCGCGATCGGCGCGCGGCAGATCGTCGCCGAAAAAGAAACCTTCCTCTAAGCAGATACCGCTGTCGTAATACCTGTATCCCCCGAAGGTCAGCGCCTGCGCCGTATCGGTTCGCGTCTCGGTATCGAAGACGAGCATACGCGTCGGTCGCCGCCAATGCCGCAGCTTGCCCCGTTTGCGTTCGTCCTGGTGCGGCTGCGGGTAGACGCGGATCGCCAACTTGAGCAGATCAGGGGTTAAGTCGGCTGCCATCCGTCAAACGGTCCCCCTTCCCACCAGCGGCCATATTGTTCACGCAGCCACGTATCGATATCTTCGGCGTACGTTGCGAGGCGGTGAAGAAATGCGGTAATCACCTCTCCGATGAAGTCGGCCACACCGCGGATGCAGCCGGCAAGTGCGATCAGCGGGCTACCGTCCGGGTTTTGCAGCCTTCCGGGGGCCCACTCATATTGTGCTTCGCTGAGCACCTGGTGATCGGCGATTGGAACCTCGACCGTGAGCGGCGAGTTCGCCTTGCCGCCGAGGTGATGCCCCTCGGTTTCCTTGTTGCCTTTGCGCGCGGCGTAGCAGGTCACGCAACGCTTTGGCCGGCTTCGCTTTACGAGCGTCTCGGTATCGCCACAGCCAACGCAAAAGGCCCCTTGACCGACCTGCCGCCGTGCCTTCGCTTTCCGGGTTCCGGTCTTGATGGGATCGTTC
>JBAPZS010000384.1:0-1530 GCA_049285355.1 Candidatus Cybelea sp.
CGTTGACGCCGATACTCAGCTGTTGCAAGAACTGGGCGTTGTACGGACCGATCGGCTGGACCGGGATGATCTGTGCCGCGGCGCGGCCGGAGCCGGCCGCCGCCGCCGCGGCCGCCAACAGGAAATGGCGGCGCTTCACCGGTACGCGCCCAGCGTCGTTGCCAAGAAGACCACCGAAAACGTCATGTTCGAAAGAAAGACTCGTTCGTTGATAACGAACAGATTGGCGCCGCTGCGGAAGAGATACTCTTCATAAACGATTAGAACCGCGACCGCCGCCACTCCGAAGTAATAGATGGGGCCCGCATCGTCGAGCATTCCGGCGCCCGCCAGCAGCGCCAGCATCGCCAGGTGCAGCACGATCGGTACGATGCGGCCGCTTCCCTCGCCGAACCGCACGGGAAGCGAGCGAATGCCTTGCACGCGATCGACCGTGAGATCCATCAGTGCGTAGATGATATCGAATCCCGCAACCCACAGCGTCACGGCCGCGAAGAGCGCCAGCGCGGGCAGCGTGACCTTGCCTGCGACGGCGACGTACGCGCCCAGCGGCGCGAGCCCGTCGACGGCGCCCAGCACGAAGTGCGTTAGCCAGGTGAAGCGTTTGCAGAACGGATAGACGAGCAGCAGCACTGCCGCAATCGGCAGCAGTTTCACGCATAAGGGATTGAGCATCCATGCCGAGAGAAGCAGCAGCGCCAATCCCGCGACGCTCGCCCACACCATTGCCGAGGCCGGCAGCGTCCCGCTTGCCAGTGCGCGGCGTGCGGTGCGAGGATTACGAGCATCGATCTCGCGGTCGAAGAGGCGGTTTGCCGCCATCGCCGCGGTGCGTGCTCCCAACACCGCCAGCGTGATCCATCCGATGGTTGCCGGAGCGGGCAGCCCCCGGGCCGCGAGGATTGCACCGACGTAGGCAAAGGGCAATGCGAAGAGCGTGTGCTCGATTCGAATCTCGCGCAGGAAGATCCGCAGCGACTTCACGTCGCGTCATCCGAGGGCGATTCCATTAATCGCGCATACGCCTGCAACCCTTGACCGGACCAAGCGTCGGGCTGCAGCGCCGCAGCGACCTGGTCGAGCCCGTACGCGCTCCACCGCTCGCTGACGAGGCCACGGGTCGCCGAATCCATATTCATATCCGGAGGCCACTCGCGCGAATATCCTTCCGATTCATCCTTGCGCGTCGCATCGATCCCGATCTTCGTCCCATAGGCGATGCTGTACGATCCATGATCGAGATCGTCCACGGGTCCCGGCATCGTTACGACGTCCCGTTCCGGCGCGATATTGTTGAGCACGTACCAAGCGACTTCACGCGGCCGCGCGACGTCGATATCGGCGTCGACGATGATGATAACCCGCGTGAGCATCATCATGTGTCCCAGCCCCCAAAGCGCGTTCATCACCTTCTTCGCTTGTCCCGGATACGATTTGCGAATCGATACGATCGCGAGGTTATGAAAGCCGCCTTCAACGGGAAGATTCATGTCGACGACTTCGGGCAGCATCATCTGCAGGAGCGGGAGG
>JBAPZS010000385.1:0-7497 GCA_049285355.1 Candidatus Cybelea sp.
CTTGCTGTACTGTTCAGTTTTCAAGGAACGACCCAAACCCACGATAACCCCAGGGCGGCCGACCGACCAAGCTGGGCGCCGAACGCCTTTGGAGATCGTGGGATTTCCCGGGCCGGCCTGAGGCCGACCTAGGACACGACCGCTATCATATCGCCGCCCTACCAGCGTGTCAAGGAAGATTTCGGGCGGAAAACTCGCGAAGCTCGGGAGACCGCATGCTATTCGACCACATCGACCTTCGGGTCTCCGACCTAGCTCGGTCCCGGCGCCTCTACGACGCGCTGCTTCCCGCGATGGGATACGCGCAAGTCGTCGAGGACCCGGACTCCATATGCTACTATCGCGCCGGCGAGGAAAAGTTACAGGCCTTCCTTGGCCTGGTTCTCGACCCGGCGCACCGCCCGAACGCGACCCGGCTCGCTTTGCGGGCGAACAATCGGGCCGAGGTCGATCGCCTGGCGGAGTTGGCGAGGAAGGCCGGCGCCGGCGCCTTTGAGCCGCCGCACGTCTGCGACGAGTACACGCCCTTCTACTACGCGTCGTTCTTTGAGGATGCTGACGGCAACAAACTCGAAATCTGTTTCAGGGAAGCCAATTAAACTCGCCAGAAGCTCAGAGCTTTCTGGAGATCGTTTTTGCCTGCATGAAGAGCAGCAAGTAATCGCGGCCGCCGGCCTTGCTGTCGGTTCCCGACATGTTAAAGCCGCCAAAGGGATGCACTCCGACGAGCGCGCCGGTGCTCTTCCGGTTGAAGTAAAGGTTGCCGACGAAAAAATCTTCACGCGCTCGGGCGATCTTCGCTTCGTCGCTCGTATAGAGCGAGCCGGTTAGGCCGAACTCGGTGTTATTTGCGATCTGCATCGCATCGTCGAAGTCCTTAGCTTTGATTACCGCCAGGACCGGCCCGAAGATCTCTTCTTGCGCTATCGATGCGTTGGGCGCAACGTCGGCGATGACCGTCGGCTCGAGGAAGTACCCCGTCTCGCCGACGCGCTTTCCGCCCGCGATCAGCCGGCCCTCGCTCTGCCCCTTTTCGATGTAGCGCATGATCGACTTCAGGGCGCTTTCGTTCACGACCGGTCCCATATACTTATCCGGATCCGCCGGATCGCCGACCGCAATCTCTCCGACGCGGCGCCGGAGCCGCTCGACGAACTCGTCGTAGATCGACTCTTCGACGATCGCCCGCGAGCACGCCGAGCACTTCTGCCCTTGAAAACCGAAGGCCGATACTGCAACGCCTTCAACCGCTGCATCCAGGTCGGCGTCGGCCGAGACGATGATCGAATCCTTACCGCCCATCTCCGCGATGACTCGTTTGATCCACTTTTGACCAGGCTGCGGTTTGGCGGCCAGCTCGTTGATGCGAAGGCCGATCTCCTTCGAGCCGGTGAACGCGATAAAACGGATCCGCGGATCGGTCACGATCGGGTCACCGATCTCGCTTCCGGAGCCGGGTACGAAGTTCACAACGCCCGGCGGCACGCCAACCTCTTCCAACAGGTCGACGAACCACGCGGCGATCACGGCCGCGTCGCTGGATGGTTTGAGCACGACCGTGTTACCGGTAACGATCGCCGCGCCCGTCATGCCCATCATGATGGCGCCGGCAAAGTTCCAGGGCGGGATTACGGCGCCGACCCCGAGTGGAATGTAGACCAGCTCGTTGCGCTCGCCGCTCAGCGGAACGACCGGCTGCCCCTGCGCGTACCGGAGCGCCTCACGCGCGTAATACTCGAGAAAGTCGATCGACTCGCTAATGTCGCCATCGGCCTCGACCCAACTCTTCCCGACCTCGTAGACGAGCAGGGCGTCGTACTCGAAACGCCGCTCGCGCAGTAACTCGGCTGCCTTAAAAAGGTAGGTGGCGCGTTCGGGCAGCGTCAGGTGCTTCCACGACTCAAAGGCCCGGGCCGCCGCATCTATTGCCTCGAGCGCCTGCTCTTTCGAGGCGGAGCTCGTGCTTCCGATGACCTCGGCCGGATTGGCGGGATTGAGGGAGCGAATCTGTTTGCTCGTCGTGACCCGGCGGCCTCCGATAACTAGCGGATACTCGGCGCCGAACCGACCCCGAACGGAGGCCAGCGCGGCCTTCATCGCGGTGGCGTCGGCCGGGTCCTTAAAATCCTTGACGACCTCGTTCTTAAAGGGGGCAACGCCGGTCGGCGGCTTCTCTGCTGTCGATGTCATCCTTCTATACTACCAGCCCCTCACCATGAGGCCTTGCCGCGCACCCCCTCGCAGGGAGCCGATCAGCGCCTTGGGGTTCGTGGAAAGCATCAGCGCCTCGCCGATGAGAAAGCCGCGAGCGCCGGCGGCACGCAGGCGCGCCACGTCCGATGCGTCGCGCATCCCGCTCTCGCTGATCGTGAAGACGTGCGCGGGAACCTTGGGAAGCAGGTGTTCGCTAACGGCGAGATCGGTCTCGAGGGTGCGCAGGTTGCGGTTGTTGATGCCGATCAGCTTGGCATCGCAGGCGAGCGCACGCTCGAGGTCGTGGGAGTCGTGTACTTCGACCAGCACGTCCAGGGCGTAGACGCGCGCTTCGTCAAGGCACTCGTGGAGCGCCGCGTCGCTCATGCCTGCGACGATCAGCAATATGCAATCGGCACCGTATGCGCCCGACTGCGCGACCTGGTAGCGCGTCCACATGAAGTCCTTGCGAAGCAGCGGCCGCGACGTAACCGCGCGCACGTCGTCGAGGTACGAAAGCTGCCCCAAAAAGTGGTCATGCTCGGTCAGAACGCTGATTGCGTCACTGCCCGCATCGTCGTACCCCCGCGCGATCGCCGCCGGGTCGAAGCTTCGCGCGATCAGTCCCGCCGAAGGCGACGCACGTTTAATTTCCGCGACGATGGCGTCGCCGGCAGCGCTTTGCAGCGCGCTCAAAAAGCCGCGTCGCTCGCCCCGTCGCGCCAGCGCCCGCGCGCGCAGCTCCTTATGCGATTCGCGCGCCTGCTCGAGTTCGAGCAAGGCCGCTTTGGCGGCGTAGATTCTTTCAAGCGTATCAAGCATATGACTCGGCGTTAGGGCGACGGGGTCGAACTTGGATAGCTAGAAGGTGTCGAAGAGGGCGAAGTCGTCGGGACCGGCGCGGGTCCTACCGTCACGGTCGATCCGTTCGCATGGTGGAGGATCGTGACGTTTTTGCCAATGGTCCCCGACATGAAGTGTATCGTCCTGGCGTACAAGCCGCTGCCGTTGGCGCGCTGCACGCGGGGATTCCACGTATCGTCCAGTGCGGTAACGGTTTCAAAGCGGCGGTCGATGTAAATCTCCGCGATGCGCGCTCCGATAAAGACGTTCCCGCCCGGCGACTGCGCAACGCCCCCGCCAAAGTCGACGGCGCCGCGGATCGGTATGAAGACGATCGGCTCCAGCGCATCGCTAAACGCGTACTTGCTCCGCTCGAAGTGCTCCCCGGAAGCCGTAACGTTAACGGATCCGTCGGTGAGAATGTCGGCAGTTTTTGCAAACAACGTGCTATCGCTGCTCGAGTGCATCAGAGTGACCGACGTCGTCGTGCTTGGAGGAGGAGAGCCGGACGGATAGGCCGATGGAGAGGCTGATGGATAGGGCGTCGGCACCACAACGGAGAGCGCTCCGATACCAAAGTCGTTTCCGGTGATCTGACACGAACTGCAGGTCAGCGAGCCGCCCGCAACCATCGCGCCGCTGACGTTCGGCGACAACGATATTATCCCCGAGCCAAAGCCGACGACCGAGGCGGTCAGCGCGCCGAGAACGTCCACCGACCAGTATGTCGCACGCGAGTTCGGCAGTTTCAGCTGCGAGGCGCCGACGTAAACGTTGTTCAAGGAAACGCTGACTGCCGGCGCGACCTCGAAGGTCGTGTAGGCGCTGCGTGACGGCGCATGCACGGCTTCTTCGAACAGAACGTCTTGCCCTAAACCATCCAGGAACGATCCGTTCTTCGCGCCGCTGCCGAAGTTCGATCCATTAATGGTTACGCCGGTTGGGACCACGATCGGAAACTTCTCGCCATTGGCGACGTCGTAGTTGCCGGTCGCGAGGGTGATCGTTACTCCGTTACCCGAAAGGCGCTTTGCCGAAGCGACGACGGCGATCGCCTTCGTCAACGTCTTGTACGGCTTGGTTTGGGTGCCGTTGCCGCTCGAATCGCTACCCAAGCTCGGATTAACGAAAACCGACGTAAGCGGGGCCAACGTTGGCGGTGTCGGTCCGGGTTGCCCCCAGCGCGTGCAGGCCGTACCGCTTGCGAAGGCCGCCACCGCCAGTACGGCGATCACTGCGAAGTAAAGCCGCGAGGCCCAGGTGCTTGGCATCTGATTGCCCCTTTGCCGCGCCGCGTACCGGAACCTCGGGGAGACGCCCCGCGCGCTCCTGAAGAGATGAAACGATGGTTAAGACCTTTCCGGTTCGCTCCATCATCGAAGCGGTGGCCGGAGCGGCGGCTGCTTGGTGTGAAGCGTCGTTCGAGCCGCGCCGGGACGCAGTCGAAGCGGTGGGCGCACGTACCGGGTACTCACGCCCCGTCGTCGAGTATGCATTCGATCGCCTATTTCGTCCTCTGACGCGCGAGGCGATCGAACGGGCCATCGTCAGCGAGCTTGGTTCGTTAGACGTTCTCGACGGTTTCGTTGCGCGCGACGCCCACTCTTCGGTACGCGCGCTGCCCATCGGACGAGTCTGCGTCATCTCCAGTCGCACCACCATTGGGGTCGCCATCGTCCCCGCGATCTTCGCACTCTGCGCCAAGTGCGAGGTTCTCGTCAAAGACCGCGACGATCGGCTCGCCTCCGCGTTCTTCGCAACGCTCGCGCAACGGCATCCGGGATTAGGCCGGTTCGCCGTCGCACGCGCGTGGCCGGGCCCCAGCGACGCCGTCGACCTCGGCACATTCGATGCAGTGGTCGCTTTCGGAAGCGACGACACCCTGGCCACGATTGCGGCGACGACGCCGTTCTCAATCCGGTTGATCGCCCATCCGGCGAAGATTAGTGCCGGCTACATCGCGCGCCGGTACTTGTCGAGCGAAGCTGCGGCCGAAAGCATCGCAAAAAATGCGGCGCATGACACGCTCCTGTACGACGGAGAAGGTTGCCTCTCGCTTCGCGTGTTATTCGTCGAACGAGGCGCCGCGGTCTCACCGGCGCGCTTTGCCGCGATGCTCCGCGCCGCAGTGGACGATACCGCAGAGGCGTTCCCCGCGAAGCATTGCGCGCCCGCAGCCGCGCGACGCGCACTAGCGGCCGAGACCGCAACCTTCCAGACTGCGGTCGCGGAGCAGATCTTCACCGACGCTCAACGGAGCTTTCTAATTCACCTCGATTCCCCCGAAGATGCATCGCCGCTTCTCCTCCCGCGCACCTTGAGCATTACGTCGGTGGACGCTCCAAGCGATGCTGTTTCCTATCTCAAAGTGCACCGGATCGCTCTCGAAGCGCTGGCAGTCGCCGGCGCGGAGCCGAGCCTTCGCGAGGCGGCGGTAGAGCTCGGCGCGGCGCGCCTTGCGACCTTCGGATCGCTTCAAGCGCCTCCGCTGCCCACGCCTCACGGAGGCAGACCTCGCATCGCCGAGTTCGTCCGCTGGCTCGTCGACGAAGCGTGAGCTCCGGCGAGTTAGAACGGCTCGTAGAGGCCGTGCCCGGGCCGCGCAGCAAACTTCTTGCGGAGGAGCTTCGCACGTACGAGTCGCGCAACGTCACGTACCTTGCGCAAGACTTTCCAATCTTTTGGGAGTCCGCAGTCGGTTCGACGGTCGAAGACGTCGACGGAAATCGCTACATCGATTGCACGGCCGCATTCGGCGTGGCCAACGCGGGGCATCGTAACTCGCGCGTTTTGGAGGCCGTGATGCAGCAGGCCTCGCGGCTCGTGCACGGCATGGGCGACGTGCATCCGACCTCCATCCGCGTGCGACTCCTCGAGCGTCTAGCGCAGATCGTACCGAGAGAGCTCTCGAAAATCTTCTTAGCGAGCACCGGCTCCGAGGCGGTCGAGGCCGCACTCAAGACCGCAATGCTTTATACCGGAAAAGCGCGATTCGCCGCCTTTCGCAACGGGTATCACGGCCTCTCGCTGGGCGCGCTCTCGGTCGGGGGGATCGAGCGCTTCCGCGTGCCGTTCGCCGGCGCACTTGGTCCGCAAGCGCTGTTACTCGACTATCCGGCCGCGCATCTCGCCGAGGCGAGCGCGCGGGCGAGGGAGGTGCTGTCGGACGCCGACGACCTCGCCGCGCTCGTCGTCGAACCGATTCAGGGGCGTGCGGGCGTCATCGTTCCGCCTGCCGGATATCTTCGCGAGCTTCGCGCGATCTGCGACGAGCGCGAGATCCTGCTAATCGTTGATGAGATCTACACCGGTTTCGGGCGCACCGGTGCGTGGTTCGCCGTCGACCGCGAAGGCGTCGTGCCGGATATTCTGTGCATCGGCAAGGCGATGGGCTCGGGGTTTCCGATCAGTGCCGCGGTCGCGCGCTCACACGTCATGGAGAGCTGGCCGGCAACGACCGGTGAGGCGTTGCATACCTCGACCTATCTCGGCCATCCGCTCGGCTGTGCCGCGGCGCTCGCGACGATCGACGAGATCGAACGCCTCGAGCTTCCCGCGCGTGCGCTGCGGCTCGAGGAGATGATTCGCTCGCGCTTGGGCCGGCTTAACGCGCGGGGACTCATCGTCGACGATCGCGGCCTCGGGCTGCTATGGGGCGTCCAGCTCCGCAGTGCGGCGTGCGCCTTCGCCGTCGTAACGAGCGCACTTCGAAACGGTGCCATCTTTGCGCAGTCCGGGGTCGCGGGCGACGTCATCGCGATCTCTCCACCGTTGGTCATCGGCGAAGAGCAGCTCGCGCGCGCGCTTGACATCTTAGAGGGCGCGATAGAGGAGGCTAACTCATGACGCGTTTACGCACCGGCATCGTCGGCGCCGGCTTCGGCGCCGTCGGGCACCTGCCCGCCCTGCGCAATCATCCACGTTTCGAAGTCGTGGCCATCGCTTCGCCGACGAGCGCTGCAACCGTCGCCCGCGAAGCGAATCTTCCGTACGCGTTCGCGTCGTGTGAGGAGATGCTCGCCGGCTGCGCACTCGACGTCGTCACGGTCGCCTCGCCGCCGTTTGCGCATCTCGCGAACGTTCGCGCAGCGCTCGCGGCCGGCAAGCACGTGCTTTGCGAGAAACCCTTTGCACTGAGTGTCGCTGACGCGCAGCTTATGCTCGACGCCGAGGCCTCGGCCGGAACCGCGTGCGGGGTCGCGCATGAGTTCCGCTTCCTGCCCGAAATTCAAGCGCTCAAAGAGCTAGCGGCAAACGGCCACCTCGGCGAGCTTCGCGATTTCGATATCACGCTGCTGCGCTCCAACCTGCGGCGCGACGAGCGCCGTCCCCGCAGCTGGTGGTTCGAGTCCAAAGACGGCGGAGGTCTGGCGGGTGCAGTCCTCTCGCATCTCGTCGATCAGGCGAGCTGGCTTTGCGGTCGAGTCCCGGTACGAACGCTCGGCCTTCGCAGAACGGCGA
>JBAPZS010000386.1:0-1679 GCA_049285355.1 Candidatus Cybelea sp.
GCTCCCGCGCTCCCTGGGCGCCGCGGACTATATCGATAGTCGAACGCAAGACGTCGCGGCAGAGCTGCAGCGCATGGGCGGCGCGAGGGTTGTGCTAGCGACCGTCGCGGCGGCATCGGCGATGGAGCCGGCGCTGCGCGGGCTCGACGTGGACGGTCAGTTGCTAGTCGTTGGCGCCTCAGCCGAACCGCTGCCGGTCGACACGGGAACGATGATCGGCCAACGCCTCTCGATCCAAGGGTGGCCATCGGGCACATGCGTGGATTCCGAGGACACGATGCGCTTCAGCGTGCAGATGGGCGTTCGTCCGATGATCGAAGTGATGCCGCTGGAGCGCGCGCAGGAGGCGCTGGAGCGCATGCTCAGCGGCGCCGCGCGCTTTCGCATGGTGCTTTCGACGGAGCCTTTAGTGACGTGAGCGAGCGCGGCAACGACGTTTCGCCTCAGGTTTGGGCCCGCGCCGGCGGCGCGCTGTATCTGCTGATTTTCGTGCTTGCCGGCGTCGCTATGGAGCTACAGTCCAAGCTAATCGTTTCGGGCGATGCGGCCGCGACCGCCGCGCACATCATGGCCTCGCCGGTGCAATGGCGCATCTCAATGGCCGCCGAACTGACGATGTTCGGCTGCGACATTCCGCTCGCGGTGATCTTCTACGTGTTGCTGCGTCCGGTGAATGCCAACCTCTCGCTGCTGGCGGCGTTCTGGCGGTTCGCCGAAGCGGTGATGGCCAGCCTCGCCGCGACTATCCACATGGCGCCGCTCTTCTTATTCAGTGGCGCTTCCTATTTGAAGGCGTTCGACGCCGCGCAGCTTCAGGCACTCGCGTACGTATCGCTCCGGCTGTACGACTACGGATTCGGCGTCGCGCTGATCCCGTTCGGACTGCACTGCATCCTGCTCGGCTATCTCATCTACAGATCAACCTACTTCCCGAAGACGTTCGGTGTGCTCATGGCGCTTGCCGGTCTGGCCTACGTCGCCAACACTTTGGCACTCACGCTCGCGCCGTCGGTCACGAGTGCCACGTTCATCGCAATGCTGATCACCGGCGTTCCGGCAGAACTGGGCTTCACGATATGGCTGCTGGTGTTTGGCGTTAATGTCCAGAGGTGGAATAGCGTCATCCTTCGACGGAGCCTGTCCTGAGCGGGCTCAGGATGACAAAGCTCCGCTCAGGGTGGCAAAATCAGCTTGATACGTGCCTGAGCTTGTCGGGGTTGCGGACCACGTACATCGCGGCGATTCGACCATCAACGATTTCGAGCGCGGCGGCCTCTTGAACGCCGGCGGCGTTGAAGGTGACGAGGCCCGGCAGCCCGTTGAGCGTGACGAGATCCATGCGCACGACGTTGCGCCAGCCCTTCTCCTTCAAACCCCAGAGCAGTTTGGTGACGCGCTCGCGGCCGATGACCGGAACGGTTGCCGCCGGAACTTTGCCGCCGCCGTCGCTGGTGAAGACGACGTCGTCGGTGAGCAGGCGCTCGAGCGCCGCGGGATCGTCGTTTTGAATCGCAGCCAAGAACGCATCGCGTACGGCAAGTAGCTCTTTGGGATCGGTGCGCGAGTGGCGGCCCGCATCGCGGACGTGTTCGCGCGCGCGGGTTGCGAGTTTGCGAACCGCCGGTTCGGCGCGATTGAGCGTCTGCGCGACCTCCGCGAACGGCACGTCGAGCACGTCG
>JBAPZS010000387.1:0-2430 GCA_049285355.1 Candidatus Cybelea sp.
CTTCGGCCCTCGGCTCCTAGAGCTAGGCTAAATCAGCGCTTCGCTCTTATCGAACTACGGGAGACTTTGAGCGGCGAAATAGATTGTAAACGAAGAAGCCGCCAAAGATAATCGCGGCGACGACCGCCGCGACGATGAGGATCTTTAGAAGGAAGGCGGCAAGGATGAGCGCGACGATCGCGATGGCGACGACCGCGGTGAGGCGGAGGAAGAGCGCGAGTGTGGGGTTCATGGTATTCCTCGTCTGAATCATAGCGGCTTTATCTACCGCGGGCCGCCGTCGGAGGTTTCAACCCTCAAAGCCGGCCGAGGTAGTCGAGTGCGCGGTAGCCTCCGGCGATCGAGCCGCCGGCGTCGATGGTGCCGTCCGCCAGCAGTGCCCGGAAGCGAGCCAGCGTGACCAGCTCTACCTCGAGGTGCTCGGTGGGGTCGAGCTGCGGCTCCCGAGTCTTGCGGGCGCCGCGCCCTATATAAACGTAGGCGCGCGCCGTCGACCGGACCGGCTCCGGCAGAAACTCGCTCACCGGCTCGCAGGAGGCGACCTCGTAGCCGGTCTCCTCGGCGAGCTCGCGTAGCGCGCACGCCTCCGGCGCCTCGTCGTCGAGCAGCATCCCCGCGGGCAGCTCGAGATGGATCGAGTCGGTTGCATAGCGATACTGCCGTACGAGGATCACCTGCTCGTCCTCGGTGAGGGCGAGGATAATGACGAAGCCGCGCGATTCCCGAACGTAGTAGTTCTGGACGATCGTTCCGTCCGGCAGCTCGAGCTCGTCGCTGCGCAGACGCATAAACGGCGAGTCTACCGCGTACGTGGAGCGCCTCACGCGCCATTGCGGCTTTTCCATACCGTCCCAAACTATTGACGAAGCCTTTGCGCCTCCTCTCCCGAAGCCCGGTTCATGAGCGAGCGCGTATTGATTGTCGGCGGCGGAACGATGGGCGCCGGCATTGCGTTCGTCGCAGCCAAGGCCGGCTATCAGGTTGAGGTCGTCGAGCCGCAAGATGCGGTACGCGAACGCGGCGGCGTACAGATCGCGCGCGAGGCGCAACGTTCGGGCGACCCGTCGATTGTCGAACGGATCCGTTGGACGCAAGCCATTGCGTCGAGCGATGCATCGCTCGCAATCGAGGCCGTTTCGGAACGTCTGGATATCAAGCGCGAGGTTTTTCGCGCGCTCGTCGAGGCGTTGCCGGGCGACGCGCTCCTTGCGACCAACACGTCTTCGCTCTCAGTTACCGAGCTTGCCGAGAGCGTCTCCAGTCCGCAACGCGTCATCGGCCTGCATTTCTTCAATCCGCCCGCACGGATGGCGCTCGTCGAGATCGTGCACGCGCCGCAGACCGGCGATCAGGCGCTCGAGCGCGCTTTCACGATCGTCGAGCGGTTGGGTAAGACCGCGGTCCTCGCGGCCGACACGCCGGGATTCATCGTCAACCGCGTTGCGCGTCCGTACTACCTGCAGTCCATGCGCGCGCTGCTGCGAGGCGTCGCTTCGGCGGAGGAGCTCGACGCGCTGGCGCGCGGCATCGGTTTTCGCATGGGCCCCTTCGAGCTGATGGATCTCATCGGCCTCGACATCAATCTCGCGACCAGCGAATCGGTCTACGAGCGTACCGGTGCCGCGCGCTTCGAACCGGTGGAACTGCAACGCCAGATGGTCGCCGAAGGTCTGCTGGGACGCAAGAGCGGCAGTGGATTTTACACGTACGCGGACGGTAAGACGGATCGCTTCGAACTTGCGCCGCCGCCGGTTTCCGCGGAGCGCAATGACGACGAGAAGGTCGTCGTCTTAGGCTTGGGCAACCGTGCGGACGAGCTCGCCGAGCTGATCGCGCAACGCTACAGCCACGTGCAGCGTATCGAAAGTGACGAACTGCTCGAAGAGCTCTTGACCGATGCAACGATGGTCGTCGATGCGGGCGACGGCGCCTCGGATCGCGCCGAGGTTCTGGCCCGCCTCGATGCGCTGCTCGGAGCCGAGAGCGTACTCT
Organism: Candidatus Cybelea sp.; assembly: GCA_049285355.1. Classification (GTDB taxonomy): domain Bacteria; phylum Vulcanimicrobiota; class Vulcanimicrobiia; order Vulcanimicrobiales; family Vulcanimicrobiaceae; genus Cybelea. The sequence continues at coordinate 1,993 of JBAPZS010000387.1, forward strand.
TTGCCGACGCTTACGCGACGGATCTGGCCGCCGCCGCGGCACGTCTGCGCCATCCCGAGCGTTTGATCGGCTTCGGAGTGCTGGGTTCGCTCGAGACCCAAAGCGTCGTGGAGATCGTGAACTCGGAGACCGCCTCGGACGACGCGTTGGAGCTCGCAGCGGAGCTCTTCGCAACGCTGGGACGCGCCTCGGTGTTGGTTGAGGACGTGCCGGGACTCTTCTTAGGCCGGACCGTCGGGTCGATCGTGAACGAGGCGATGGTCGCCGTCGCGGATCAGGTTGCCACGCCCGACGACATCGACATGGCGATGCGTCTTGGAGCCAACTACCCCATCGGTCCGATCGCCTGGGGACGCGAGATCGGCGGTGCGCGGCTGCAACGAATCTTGAAACGCCTCGCCGATGCGGAAGGCGAGGCGGTGGGGCCGCATCGATCGC
>JBAPZS010000388.1:0-2462 GCA_049285355.1 Candidatus Cybelea sp.
CTCAAGTTCAGCGGTTTTCCGGCCGAACAAAAGTCGTGCTGGAGCTGCGGAACGGCCCACGCCACGCGCTGCTCCGATTCGACGGCGAAGGCCGGACTCAGAAACTCGATCGCGATCTTTTGCGTCTGCCCGCGCGAGCAGTCGCTGCCCTGGGGACTCAAATTGAATGAATAAGAGTCCTGCGTGTTGAGCGGCGCGTTCGGCGCGAGCGGCAGCTTCAGCGCATTCCAGTAGTACGTCGTTGCCTTAAAAGTTATCCCATCAATCGGCAGCCGCAGCCTATCGTTCGTTGAGGCCGTAAAATCGTTGGCTGCCGCCGAAGCGTTCTCATACCGCACGATCTCATCGAAGACCACCACCGCGCCGACCACGAGCAGCCCCAGGTAAACCCACGCGGGTACTCTGCGAACGGCCGCGGTGAAGTCGGCGATCATTCGATCGGCGCCACGGCCGAGCAGGTGAAACTATGCACGGTCGCCTCGGGCGAGATCAGCTTGAACTGCTTCGAGCCATTACCCAACCGGAAGTCCTGCCCGATCGTGTACTGTACGGCATCGTCGATGTCGAACGCAAAGCGCACGGCGGCGGGCACGGGCTTCGACACGACGTACTTAACGGTCACGACCAACCAGTAGTTTTTGTTTCCGGCCTTCGAATCGGCTAAAGTGTACGAGCACGAGCTGATTTTGAAGCCCGCAACCTCCGACGCGCGCAAACTCCCATGTAACGACGTCGCGGGCCGGTCGGCAGACGCGAGGATGGTTTGCGCTAACGCGAGCGCGGCGATCGGAATAGCTCGAATCACCAGTCCCTCCTACCCCAAGGCGCGTAAAAAGTCCGCCCCGCTCGGCGGCGAATACCAACGCCGTGCGTCGAGCGTTAGTCGCCGCCCTCGCCGTCCTCGTGCTAGGAGCCGCCGGCGCGCCGAGCCCGGCACCGCCCTTCGGTGCCGCTTCGGGCTGCAGTGTGATCGGCTATCGGCGCGACGACCGTCTGCTCCGCGTTCCCGTACAGGTCAATGGCACGCCGTTGTGGTTCGATATCGACACCGGGGCGCGGCATTCGGTCATCGATCGCGCGACCGCCAAGCGGCTCAAGCTGCAGATCCTGCGCACCGATCAGATGGGCGGCGCGGGTCACGGCACGCAGACGATGCTGCACGCCGCGCCGCTCACGATCGCCATCGGCGGCATCCAACAGCGCATCGTCGATCCGTGGGTGATCGATCTCGGCCACACCGGCACGAACAACCATCTCGACGGCCTCATCGGCATCGAGTTTTTCAAAGCCTACGTCGTGCGCATCGATCCGATCGCGCAAACCGTCGCGTTCTGCGATCCCGCGGCGTTTAAGAACGAGTTGAGCGGCGCAACGATCCCACTCGTAGCCGAAGACGATCGTCTGTTTATCCAGGTGACGCTGACGCTGCCCAACGGCATCACTGCCACCCATCGCGTGCGAGTCGATACCGGCTCCGACGACGCCGTAAGCGACAACCTCGTGCGCCAATCCTCGATTCGGCAGAAGAGCCTGCAAGGCGTCGGCATCGGCACGCCATACGTTGATTATTCCGGCGTCTTTGCGAGCGTTCGGATCGGGCCGTATCGCATCGAGCACGTGTGGGGACCGTCGGGCGACCCGCCCGCGGTCGGCATGGAGATTTTGCAGCGCTTCATCCTGACGTTCGACGTGCCGCACGCACGCCTTACGCTCCAGCCGACGCTGCAGCTCAACGACCCGGTTCCCTCACCCGCACCAAACTAGCAAACAAGAGGTTCCTAGCCCTGGGGTGCGTATCTAACAATCACCGCGCTCAAGAGGGTTTTTAACCATGAACCCAACCTCGTCTTTAGTGGTCTCCGACCGCGCGCTGACCGTAAAAGCCTACCGCGGCGATGGCTGCGTGCTGATGGCCATGAGTGTGGCCCAGGCGTCGTGCAAGGGCCTCGCAGGTTTTGCGATCGCGCGCTCCACCGACGGCAAGACCTTCACCTACACGTTGAATCGGCTCGGCTTCAACCCTAAGGCCGGGGCCTACGCGACCAAAGACCCCAACCAGCAACTCGCCGACATGCAGGCGTCGAATCTCGCGCCGTACCAAAAATTTCGCTGGGTCGACTATCCACCCGATGACGGCGTCGCGACCTGCGCATATCGCGTCGAAGCGCGCTACTTCGTCAGCGGAAAGAACCCCGCGACCGACGGCGCCGCGGCCTTTACCACGCAGTTTTCGGTGACGTTTAAGATGGCGCTGACCGGCGACGTCTATCCGAACTTTGCGATCGGCTTCACCCGCGGCTACATCTCGTCGCAAGCCTTTGCAGATCGCTTTCCAACCGTCAAGGCGCTGCGCGCGAACAACACCGTCAACTATAGTACCGATGCTGCGATCCCCGCGACCAAGCCGCCGGTGACGTGGCGAACCATGTACAAGTGGCTCGGCGCGCACGGGCGTGTGATTC
>JBAPZS010000389.1:0-13394 GCA_049285355.1 Candidatus Cybelea sp.
GTGGACGGCGATCCCTCACGACGCTAAGGCCGACTGGAACGCCGAGGAGGGCTATACGCTTTTGCCCGACGGCACGATCCTAACGGCCGACGTGCTCGATGCGCCCAACTCGGAGATCTTCAATCCGGCGACCGGAACGTGGAAGAGCGCGGGATCGACGATCGTTACACTTGCCTCGAAATCTCCATACCACCAATGTCTCAGCTACGGACCCAAGACGAAGGACTGTTACTTGCCGCCGGGCGAGATCGGCCCGGCGATTCTGCGGCCGGACGGAACCGTCTTCGCAACCGGTTCGGGTCAGGGCGGCAGCGGCTCGGGAACGGGGCACACCGCCATCTACGATACAAAAAGCGGAAAGTGGAAAGCGGGTCCCGACTTTCCCAACGGGGATAACGCCGGCGACAACTTCGCCGCGCTCCTGCCTAACGGCGATGTGCTGGTGTACGGCGACAGCGGCCAGATGTACGAGTTCGACGGGTCGACAATGACGTCGCTCGGATACGAAGGCGGCTCGCCGCTACTGCTGCCGACCGGTCAAGTCATCATGTTCGGTTCGAGCGTTACGCTCTACACGCCGTCGGGTTCGGCCGACCCGTCGTGGGCTCCGAGCATCCAGGAGGCGCCGACGTCAATCACGCGCGGCAGCACCTATACGATCTCCGGGACGCAGTTCAACGGCATGTCACAGGCGATGGCGTTCGGCGACGAGTTTCAGAATGCGACGAACTATCCGTTGGTTCGCATCACGAACAGCGGGAGCGGCAAGGTCTACTACGCGCGGACGCACGATCACAGCTCGATGGGCGTTGCAACCGGCTCGCTCATCGTGAGGACGCACTTCGACGTACCGGCATCCATGGCCACCGGAAAGAGCTCGCTCGTCGTCGTCGCGAACGGCATCGCGTCCAAGCCGGTAACCGTTACCGTTAAGTAGGTCGGCTGCGGCGACCGTCGCGGTAACCGGGGCTCGGGGGTTTGTCGGGCGCGCGCTCGTCGACGCGTTACGCAGTCGCGGCGCCCACGTAATCGCCTTGAGCCGCACGTCCGACGCGAATTTTGCGCCGGATGTCGAGACGCGACGCTTCGATCCGAATGGGGCTGCCGACCCAGCGGCCTTCGCCGATGCGGATGCGGTCGTTCATCTTGCCGGCGAATCGGTCGCCGGACGCTGGACGGCAGAGAAGCGACGACGCATCGCGAATTCACGGATTACCGGCACGCAAACGGTCGTCGCGAGCCTCGCGGGGATGACGCGCCGGCCGGCGGTCATGGTGAGCGCATCGGCCGTCGGCTATTACGGCGATCGCGGCGATGAGCCGCTGACCGAAGCGGCGGCGCCCGGCAGCGATTTTCTCGCCGGTGTCTGCGTTGGTTGGGAGGCGGCCGCCGCGCAGTGCGAGGCGCTCGGAGTTCGCAGCGTGTGCGTGCGCACCGGAATCGCGTTGGGCAACGGCGGCGCGCTCGCGCAGATGGTGCTGCCCTTCAAGCTTGGCCTGGGCGGCCCGCTGGGATCGGGGGCTCAGTACGTACCGTGGATCGCGGTCGAGGATCTTGCCGGGATGTACTGCTTCGCCATCGAGAACGCGGCCGTACGCGGCGCGGTCAACGCGGCCGCGCCGGATTACGCGACAAACGCTCGCCTCTCGCGTGCGATCGGTGCGGCGTTGCGGCGCCCGTCGTTCATGCCGGCACCGGCCTTCGCGCTGCGAATCGTCCTTGGCGAGTTTGCCGAGAGCGTGCTGGCAAGCCAGCGGGTCCTCCCGGCGGTCGCGCAGGCAAACGGCTTTCACTGGGCGCACCCGCAGCTCGAAGCCGCGGTCGCGAGAATTCTGCGCGGGGCAGCTTGACGGCGCCCCGCCAAAGCATATAGTTAGCTATGCTAACTATAAAATTAGCGTTCGTGATGCTGGGATCGTCCGATCTCGAGCGCGCGACGACGTTTTACACCGAACTGTTGGGGCTTCGCTTGAAGGGCCGCTTCGGCGAGTTTGTCTTCTTCGATACGGGCGAAACGACGCTCGCGCTCAATGGCGAGCTTGCGGCGACGCAGGGCGGTAGCCACGAGTGCGTCTTTAGCGTCGAAAGCGTTACGCAGGCGCACTCAGAGCTAAAGGATCGCGTCGCGTTCCTCAACGAGCCGCGAGCCGTCAACAACGAGAACTGGGCCGTCAACTTCAGAGATCCCGACGGACACTTATGCTCGCTTTATGGCGCACGATAGCGAGCGGCGGCGCGTCGCGGGCCGGCTGCACTCGGCGGCGATCCGCGTGCTGCGCTACGCGCGTGAAGCGGATCGCGAAAGCCCGCTCGGCCCGGCGCAGCTCTCGGCGCTCTCGGTGCTCGTCTACGGCGGCGCGAGGAACTTACGCGATCTCGCCGAGACCGAACAGGTCAGCGCGCCGACGATGACGCGCATCGTACAGGCGCTGCAACGCGGCGGATACGTGCGGCTCGCGCGCTCCCCCGAGGATGCGCGAGCGAGCATCGTGCGAGCGACCCCGAAGGGCACGGCGGCGCTCGAGCGGGCGCGCACCGCGCGCCTGGACCTCATCGAATCGCTCCTCGCACGCCACTCCGCGGCGGAGATCGCAGCCTTGGGTCAAGCGCTAAGCCGGATTTCGTAGACTCGGCAATCCAAAGCCGGGCTGCATCCGTTCCGTAAGCCATGGAGAGTTCACCATGGCTGTGCTTTTGAAGCGATTCGCGGCTTTGGGCTTATGGAGCGTTTTCTTCTCGCTTCTGAGCGCTGGCAACGTCTCCGCCCACCCGCTGGGCAACTTCACGATCAATCATCTAGCCGAACTACGTCCGTTCAACGGACAATTGCGCGTCCATTACGTTCTCGACATCGCCGAAATCCCGACGTTTCAGATCATGCATGCTTCGGATTCCTGGACGCCTGCGCGAAAGCGCGATTGGGAGAACGAAGAGGCTTTACGCGTGGCCAATGGCGTCGTGGTCGAGTCCGGCGGCGCAGCGTTTGCGATGCGGCTCGAGCACGCGTCGTCGCGCACGCGTCCCGGCGCGGGGGGCCTTCCCACGTTGTATTGGACCGGCGACTTCACGATCGCCCTGCCGGCAAAATCCAGGGTAACGATTCACGATCTCGTGTACGCGGATCGGCGGATCGGCTGGAAGGACATCACGCTACCGGGTGTCCTCGATCCCACCAACGAGTTGCGCGCATATCCCAGCGCTCTCATCGGATCGCCTCGCCACAACGACGTAGCCACGTTCGACCTCCTTCCCGGCGGACGCGTCGAACACGTACGTATCAGTGGCGATGGCACCGTCGCGTGGGGCGTCACGTCGATCGTGCGATCTTCGGCCTTGTCCGATCTCTTCTCGCGCAGTACGCAGACGCCGCCGCTGATCTTCCTGACGATCCTGGCCGCGTTTGGGCTGGGAGCGCTCCACGGCCTCGAACCGGGTCATGGCAAAGCGTTGCTCGCCTTCACGCTGGTGGGAGCACGCGCAACGTTCAAGCAAGCCGTGATTCTGGCGGGCGCGCTGACGTTCGCACATACGATCGCCGTCCTCTTGCTCGGCGTACTGCTCTTCTTTGCCGCCGAGTTTGCGACGGAGCGCCTCTTCACGTGGATTACGCTCGCTTCGGGCGCGATCGTCGCCGTAATCGGCTCACGCAGTCTTTCGGCCGCGGTACTTCGCGCGCTGCACGCACGCGATCGCGAGCACGAACACGCCCGCTCGCACGCGATTACGGGCTCGGCGCCGCTGCATTTTCCAAGCGCCGTCCTCGCAGCGATGAGCGGGGGCATCGCACCCTGCCCAGCCGCAATCGTCGTCCTCCTTACGGCGTTGCGCCTGCATCGGGTCGGTTATGGTCTCTTGCTGATCGTGATCTTCAGCCTCGGCCTGGCCGCGATCCTGACGGGTCTCGGACTCGCTGTCGTGCACGGCGCCGCGTGGCTGCAACGGCGATCGGGTTTTGCGCGGTTGACGCGCATCGCGCCCTTCCTCACCTCAAGCGTCATTTCAATCATCGGGGCGAGCATGCTCGCCCAGGGCCTGATCGATCAAGGCGTTCGCGTACCAGGCGTCGCGTTGATCGCGTTGACGCTTCTCGGTATTACGACGATCGCTTCCGTTCCATTCGTTCTTTCGATCCGTACGATACACCGCACACCTGCCATAAAGGAGCCCATATGAAACTGCTTCGACCTATCGCAACGATGGCCGCAGTCTTCCTGCTCGCCTTCTCGATTTCGCTCTACTCCGTTAGAGCGGCGCGAGGATCCGACCATCAAGACTCACCTACCGTCGTGGCCAATCCGCTCGCGGACATTACCGACGTCTACGCCTTCCCGGACCCGCACGATGCCAAGCGTGTGGCGCTCGTGATGGACGTGCGGCCGTTGATTCCAAGCGGCATGACCGGCGGCATCGCGCTCGATCCTAACGTGCTCTACCAGTTCAAAATCGCAACGAGCGGGGTTGCCTCGAACTCGTTTAAAGAAAACACGGTTTTACAGTTCACCGCTGACTCGACCGGAACGAGCCAGAAGATCACGCTCTTTGGCCCGGCCGCGCCCAACGAAGTTGGAACCGCCAATACGACCGTCGGTAAGACCGGCACGTTCTCGTTCGGAAAGGTCGCGTCGCTTTCGAACAACATCAAAGTTTTCGTAGGCCCGCGGCGCGACCCGTTCTTCTTCGATCTCGCACAGTTCTTCAAGATCGTTCCCGACCGCAACTACATGAACCACCCGCATACGCCCCCGGCAACCGCAACCTCGTTCCGCTTCGCATCGAAGAAGCAAGAGATCGTTCTCAACGGAGTGAGCTACGGAACCGCCGGGTCCAATGGTTGCGTAATCGCTAAACCGCAGGACTTCCTAACGCCGTATAACGTCATCTCGATCGTCGTCGAAATGCCCAAATCGCTGCTCGCGCCGCCGAGTGGATCGCCGGGCGTCATCGGCCTCTGGGCCACCACTGCCACACCCTCCGGCCAATCGGAATAAGGAGACCAAAAGCATGACATTACAGTTCAAACTCGGGTTGATTGCGACGATCGTTGCCGGCGCCGTCATCGGGGGCTGCACGTCGAACTCGATGGTTAGCCCGCCGATCGGCCCAACGTCACCGCCGGGAGCCACGGTTTACAAGCAGATCGAACTGCTCTCCCGGCCAGCCGTAAAAGAAGCCTTCGAGGCCTTCGAGGACCATAACAAGACCAACCGCTCGGAACCATATAGCGATCCCGTTCTGAAAGATCAGATCAAGTCGTTTACACTGTTGTTCCGCAGCAAGACAAACGCCGACACGCTCCAAGCGATCCTGTATCCGAACGTGATGAAGGCCGATCTCTCGCAGAACGTTACGACGGCTTCGTACCTCGGCTACGAGACGGGCGGCGCCACCGGCAGCAAGTGGGGCGGTCGAGCGCTCGATGACGACGTCATCGATATCTCGCTCGACGCCATCTTCGGAAACACGCTCTCGGCTCTCGGCCTGATTCCAGACGACCACAAAGAAGCTCCATGTCTCGCGACGGACAACGTCCCCTACGATAAATCCAACACCGCGACGTTTCCGTACATCCAGGCGCCGGTCTAGCATGAAGGCGCGAGCGGGGGTCGTCGCCTGCATGGCGGCGATCGCCCTAGGGACGGTGTGGCCGCGGTTTGCCTCGCGCGGAGCGCAGGCCGCGCCGCTATCGCCGGCCCCGATTTCGACCGACTACCAACAACGCGACCAGTTCATTGCATTTTATGAGGCCCAAGTGCGACGCGACCCCGCGGATCAAATTACGGAGCGAATGCTTGCCGGCGAATACCTGCAGCGGTTTCGCGAAACCGGCGACCTTAACGACGTCTCGCGCGCGCACGCAGTGGCAGAACGATCCCTACGGTTGCAACCGGGAGGAAACGTACAGGCCCTCAACGTGATCGCTTCGAGCGACGTCGCCTTTCATCGGTTTCCTGCGGCGCTCGCAGCCGAACGCGCGTCGTTGGAAGCTGCGCCGTCGGACGACAACACGCGCGCGCAGATCGCCTCGATCCTGATGGAGCTCGGCCATTACGAGGATGCGAAAGACATTCTCGCTCATCCGACGCAAACGGATCCGAACCCGACGTGGCTGTCGATTCTCGCTCGCTACGACGAACTCACCGGCAACCTCCCCGCAGCGCGCACGGAGATGGCGGAGGCAACCCAACTGGTCGACGAGATGCTCGCGATACCAGCCTATACGCGCTCGTGGTACCATCTGCGCCAGGCACAGCTTGCGTTCGAAGCGGGGGACGATCGGGTGGCCGGCTCGGAGTTCGACGAGTCGTTACGCATCTTCCCCGACAACGCTCTTGCGTTGCTTTTTGCGGCGAAGTTCTACCGGGCTCACCACGACTGGCAGAAGGCGCTCGCTTCGGCCACGCGCAGCGCCGAACTCTACCCGCTTCCGCAGGCGCTCGGATATGAAGCCGACGCACAGCGGGCCCTCGGCGACGGAGATGGGGCGCGCCGAACCGACGCGCTCATTCGAGCGGAGCAGCGACTCTTCAACGTGCAGGGTATCAACGACAGGCTTCTCGCTATGTACTACGCCGAACATCGAGAGCATCTGAGCGATGCGCTAGCCGAGGCGCGGTCCGATATCGCTAAGCGCGGCGATGAAATCTATGCGGAGGACACGATGGCCTGGGTCCTCGCAATGATGGGCCGTTGGGAGCAGGCCCGCGCCTATTCCGCGCGCGCGATGCGGTATAGTGCCGCCGACCCGGAGCTCGAGTATCACGCCGGCGTCATTGCGTGGCATACGGGTCACACCGCCGAAGCAGACCGCCGGCTTTGCGCGGCGCTCGCCGGCGACGCCGCGTTCCATCCCTTCTACGCCGACGATGCGCGCCGGATCCTATCCCTGATTTCTAAATGACGGCACTCCGTCAACGCGTTTACCTTCTCTTCGGCTTTTTGATCGGGCTCAATTGCGTAGCCTGGGGGTTGGCATTTTGGCTCTTTTCCTCGCGCCCGCTGCTGCTTGGGACCGCCTTGCTAGCCTTTACATTTGGGCTGCGCCACGCCGTCGATGCCGATCACATCTCGGCGATTGATAACGTCACGCGAAAGCTCATGCAGGATCGCAAACGGCCGGTCGGAGTGGGATTCTTCTTCTCACTCGGCCACTCGACCGTCGTGGTCGCGCTCACGGTAGGAATCGCGTTCGCCGCCTCATTCGTCAAGGGTCACCTTCCGGCACTGCAACGCGTTGGCGAACTGGTCGGCACGACGGTTTCGGCCTCGTTTCTACTGCTGGTCGCGGCCATCAACTTGCTGGTGCTGATCGATATCTTTCGTGCGTTTCGCGGGGCGCGCCGTGGCGAACCGTACGATGCCCGCGGGGTGGACGAAATGCTCGACCGGCGCGGCCTAGTCGGGCGGTTTTTCGGGCCGGTCCTGCGGTTCGTCGACAGCAGTTGGAAGATGTATCCGATCGGCTTTCTTTTCGGGCTCGGGTTCGATACCGCGACGGAGGTGGGACTTCTCGGAATAGCCGCAGTCGAAGCCGGCAAGGGGCTTCCGGTGTACGACATTCTCATATTTCCCTTGCTTTTCACCGCGGGGATGTCGTTGATCGATACGGCCGACGGAATTCTCATGCTCGGCGCTTACGGCTGGGCCTTTGTCAAACCGATGCGAAAACTGTACTACAACATGGTGGTCACGCTCGTTTCGGTGCTCGTGGCGCTCATCATCGGCGCGATTGAAGCTGCCGGCGTCGTCGCCGGCCAACTTCACCTGAGCGGTGGCGCTTGGAATGCCGTGAACTCGCTGAGCGCTAACTTCGGAACGTTGGGCTTCATCATCGTCGGCATCTTCATCGCCAGCTGGGCGATATCAACCGCTATCTACAAGCTCCGAAGATACGACGACTTCGATCCTTCGACGGGCTCAGGACTGCGGTTCGCGCAGGCGGTAAGTCATCCTGAGGTTGTCGAAGGATGACGAGATGACGCCGCTTGCGCCGGGACTGTTGATGGCGCCGTACTCCGGCGAGATCCCGCCGCTGGCACCGGAGCTCGAACGGGCGGCGCGCGAGCGCATGGCGAGCATCCCGATCTTCAAGAGCCTCGGTCTCTCGCAGCTGCGGCTCGGCGTAGGAGCCCTCGAGTGCATGGTTCCGCGCAACCGCGAGAACGACGGCATCTTCGATTCGTTTCACGGCGGGCTGCTGATGACCGCGGCCGATTCGGTCGCCGCGATCGTCGCGCTCTCGATCTGGGGTGCCGATAGCCGCATTACGACCACCGATATGAACATCCGTTTTCTCGCGCCGGCGCGAAGCGACGTCAAGCTCTTCGCGCAAGCGATCAAATCGGGGAGAACGCTGATTCCGGTCGTTGCGAACTTTTGGCGCGACGACGGCGCGCTCGTCGCCATCGCGCAAGTCACCTACATGCGGTTGACTTAAGGCAGACGCAACGTCGCAGTCGCCACTTGCGTAACGTGGCCGCCGATCTCGATTCCACGCTCGCCGCGCTCTCCGTCAATGAGGACGTGCAGGATGCTGCGGCGCCCCATCTTCGTTCCCTGTTCGCTAACGAAGCGCGTGCCGTGCGCGGAGGGCACAAGCCCCCGTTCCATCATGTAGCGCGCGAGCGGGCCCGTTAGGCTGCCGGTCGCCGGATCCTCGACGATGCCGAAGTCGTTTGCGAACATACGCGAGTAAGCGCCCTGCGGCGCCGGCGTAAAGACGAAAATGCACGTGGGCTCGGGTTCGCCGGCCAGCAGCGTGCGCAGCGCCACCGAGTCGACCTCCGCGCGATCGACAGACTCCCGGTCGCGCAGCGGGATGAAGATCCCCGGGTTGCCGGCGCTCACGAGCGTGGGCGGCACGCCATCGAGCAGGTCGCCGACCCCGAGTCCGATCGCCGCGGCGGCCGGCGCGGGATCGTACGCACCGCCGGTGCGCATCGGCGGCGTGCGCAGCCAGATCAAGCCATCGTCGTCGACGCGAATGTCGACCGGTCCAACGTTTTCGTCGAGCACGAAGCGCCGCTGCTCCTCGGGAACCCGGCCGAGCCGTCGCAACACCCAGGCCGTGCCGACGGTCGGATGACCGGCAAACTCCATCTCTTTGACCGGCGTGTAGATGCGCACGCGCGCCGCCGATCCCGGCCGTTCCGCCGGAAAGATGAAGGTCGTCTCGGAGAGATTCGTTTCGCGCGCGATCTTCTGCATCGTCGCACCGTCCAAGCCGGCGGCATCGTGAAACACCGCGAGCGCGTTGCCCTCGAGCGGGGTTTGCGTGAAGACGTCGACGATCGAGTAATCCCAGGTCTTCATGTCGGCGAGGGCGCCGGCGTCAGCTCGGCCGCAGGCGCGATGATCCCGCGAGGAAGTGGGGGAGGCGTCGCGGTGGTTGCTTGAGCGCAGACGCTCTTTTCAAAACGGTCGGTTGAGGCTGCCAAGATGCTTCCCTTTCCAAAAACGGCGTCGTGCTCGTGCACCCCAAAGCTCAAGAAGCCGGCGCGCGTCCCGCCGACAAAGGTCCGCTCGAACTGGGTGTGAATCGTATCGCCGCAAAAGTTCACAATGTCGTCAATGTCGAGTGTCAGTTCTTGTGAAGTATTCGTGGTGAAGGTTCCCTTCGTCTGGTTGGTTTGCGTGCTGTAGTGTCCCTCGGCGAGATCGCCGGCCTTCGCAATGATATAGCCATCCACGATTACGTCTTGGGCCACCGAAAACTTCACCGTGTGCTCGCCCTCCACCGTGCCGGTCGCGCCAACGCGAACCTCCTTCGTAACGAGAATGGGGATGGTAACTCCCCGGGCGACCGAAGTGGCGCCCGGCGATTGATCGGCAGAGGAGGGAGCGATGCTCAACGCAAGGAGCATCGCAAACGGAGGCGCAAACCCACAAACCCTCATGTGTATATCTTCGATTCTGCGAACCGGGTTTGCCTTGCCGGCGCTCGCATCGTTGGTTCTCGTTAGCCCAGGGTGCGGTCACGGAAACGCCCTCGCGCCTTCAACGATCGTCAATAATCCGTCGGCCTACGATGGCCAGACGCTCACGGTGTCGGGAACCGTGCGCGATATCGGTACGATGCAGGGGCGGCGAGGCCCAATGACTCGCTATCACGTGTGCGATAATACGTGCATCACCGTTATTCAGTTCGGCGACGCGAGCGTGAGCGCAAAAAGCGCGACCACCGTAACCGGAACCTTCCACGAGACGTCGCGCCGCACCAACCTCAAGAACGTTCTAGTCGTTACCGGCGACTAGCGCTCGACGAGTTTCATCATCTCGGGCGTGTAGCGATCGCCCGAGGTCTGCTCGTGGAGCCGGTCGAGCCTCGCGCACTGTTCTTCCGTTAAATGAAGCTCGAGCGCGCCGACGTTCTCCTCGAGATAGCGCACGCGCTTGGTGCCCGGAATCGGGACGACGTCGTTGCCGCGCGAGAGCACCCAGGCGAGCGCGACTTGGGCCGGGGTTGCGCCACACTCATGTGCGACCTCCCGCACGACCGCTACGAGCGACTCGTTGGCGCGTGCGTTCTCTTCGGAGAAACGCGGATTCGTTCGGCGCCAGTCGTCGTCCGCGAGCTTCGTCACGTTAAGCGCACCGGTGAGAAAGCCGCGTCCGAGCGGGCTGTACGGCACGAGACCGATACCGAGCTCGCGGGCCGCCGGCAGAATCGTCTTCTCAACGCCACGCTCCCAGAGCGAGTATTCGCTCTGCAGCGCGCTGATCGGATGAACCACGCTGGCGCGCCGCAGCGTCTCCGGTCCGACCTCGGAGAGGCCAAGGTAGCGAACCTTGCCGTCCTCGACAAGTCGCTTCATCGCTCCGACCGTCTCTTCGATCGGAACGTCGGGGTCGCGCCGATGCTGATAGTAGAGATCGATCACGTCAATACCGAGGCGCTGCAGCGACTCGTTGGCGACACGGATCGCGTTCTCGGGCGAGCCGTCCACGCCGCGCACGCCGTTGCCGACGCGAAAGCCGAACTTCGTGGCGACCACGACACCCTCTCGCCGGCCGCGTAACGCGCGGCCGACGAGCCGTTCGTTGGTATACGGACCGTAGACCTCGGCGGTGTCGAGAAAATCAATGCCGAGATCGAGGGCGCGATGGATCGTCGCAATCCCTTCGCTTTCATCTCCGGCCCCGTAGGCAAAGGTCATGCCCATGCAACCGAGCCCCATCGCGGAGACCGTTAGTCCTTGGGTTCCGAGTTTGCGTCGTTCCATCAGCGCGCTCTTTCGTTTATTAGTTGGACCGTCACCCTTCGACAGGCTCAGGATGACACCTTAGCGCACTTTCTTTAATCAGGACGAAAGCGAGGGGATCATGCCGGTTACGACGCTCGATGAAAAGACCGCACTGGTGGTCATCGACATGCAGAAGGGTATCCTGACGATTCCGGCCTTACATCCGACGCAAGACGTCCTCGGCAACGTCGTGCGGCTGGTGGAGGCCTTTCGCAAAAGGCAGCGCCCCGTCGTGCTCGTTCACGTCGGCTGGGCGCCCGATCACGCCGACGCGATCAAATCGCGCAATCAATCGCCGGTACCGCAGGGCAATAGGCCGCCGGAGTTCTTCGAGTTCGCCGACGAGCTCAACGCCGATCCGGCGCGCGACATCCTCGTTCACAAGCGGCAATGGGGAGCGTTCTACGGCACCGATCTCGATCTGCAACTGCGCCGGCGTGGCGTTACCAACATCGTGCTCTGCGGGATCGCGACGAGCATCGGCGTGGAGTCAACGGCGCGCGATGCGTGGGAGCGCGGCTACAATCTCACCTTCGTTAGCGATGCGATGACCGATCTCAGCGCCGAAGCGCACGACCGCGCGCTGCAGATCATCTTCCCTCGCCTCGGTGAGATCGGGAGCGCAGACGAAGTTCTCGCAAAACTTTGAAACGGGGAATCTATTGGCTGCGCGCGACATCAGGACCGGGCAGCAGCTCCCGCGCGATGTGGGAGCTGCTGCCCTAACTTAAGCTAGGATATTTTTTTCGCTCGTTACCAGCCGCTGCCGCTGCCGGTCCCGCCGCCGCCGCCACCACCGCCCGAAGGGGTTGCCGTGGCTTGCGGGCCGGGCATCGCATTCGGCCGCACGACTAAGACATCGTGCATCCCGATCGAGTAATGAAACGCGCAACCGATAAGGTAGATGCCCGGCTTATCGAGCTCGACCGTTATCGAATGCCCCGGTTTGATCGATCCGCTCGCGTAACCGGCCTCGAGCTTACCATTCCCGCGCGCATCTTTCGAGAGGGTCGGGTTTTTGGGAAAGATCGCGGGCGGTCCATTGATGACACGAACCACGTTGAGCGTGTGCGTGTCCTTCTTGGAGAGATTCCTGATCGTGATCTTGGTACCGGGCGGGAACCCGAGCGATTGGGCGCGCACCGTCTGCGTGTAGCTGCTGAGCATCGCGCTCCACTTTGTCGACTTTAGCGATCCGGTGCCTTCCTTATAATACTCTTCGCCGATCGTATCTTTGGGCATCGCCGCCACGATCACCAGATCGGGCCCCAAGGCGGGGAGCATAGAGGTTCCGCCGCTCGGCGCGCCACCCATGGTGTGTCCGCCGCACGCGACGAGACTCAGCCCGAGCAACGCCGCCGCGGCCGCTGAGATAAGGTATCTATTCATATAATGCCTCCGGGTGATTGACTCCCGAGATTCTATCGGGCCGGCGTGAGGAAACTGTGAAGAGCGCGGGCAAAAACGGCACATTCGGGCCTGGCACCGCTCGATCCATCTCGAACCCTCCCAGGCTACAATATTCCGCAGACTCATGAAGAAAGCCTGAAAACTTCTATCACCCTTCGACAGGCTCGGGGTGACACTACCTTAGCGCCTGCGCGAAGCGCAGTCCTGAGCGAGGCGCCCAGCGCCGAGTCGAAGGGTCAGGATGACACGGGTCAGGATGACAAGGTCGGTGGCTTAGCCGTCCTTCTTGTCGTCGAGGCCGCCCGTGGCAAGGAACGTTACGACGTCCCAGGCGTTGTGGATGCCGATGAAGATCAGCAGCAGAACGCCCGCGGCGATCGCAAAGAGAGCCTCGCGCGGGAACAGCCGCATGGCAAAGCCGCCAAGCAGCGCGCCGTACGCGACGGCCGGGAGGATCGTGTACGAGATCCAGTCTTCAGCGTCAGGGACGTACGTTTTGAGGCGCTTGGCGCGCGTCATGACGCGCAAGCCGTAGGCGAGTCCCGCGATTCCGACTAGAGCAGCCGGGAGACCGGCAAAAAAGAGCGAGTGCCACGGCACGCAGAGGGTCGCCGAGACGAGCAGCGCCGCGGAGAAATGCAGCACCGTGGGCGTGCTGAACGTGCCGATGCCGTCGCCATCCGCTGCCATAGCCTCTTCGCGGCGCACCAGCGTGATCACGACGAACATCAATCCGGTCAGCGC
>JBAPZS010000390.1:0-2093 GCA_049285355.1 Candidatus Cybelea sp.
GCCCACTAAACGTTCCAACTCTCGCTCGGCCTGTGCGGCGATCTTCAGCACGTACGACGGTGGGGGATGCAGCATCCACCAAAGCGTCGCTCCGATGAGGCCGGCGATCAGCAGCGCGATCAGCGCTCCGGCGAGCGTGACGTGGACGCCGGTCGAGATCACGGCGTACCGCGCACGCGGGCGATGAGCGAGAGTCGATGTACGCCAAGCGCAATCATCGCCGCTCCCAGCACGATGCCCGGAACGATTGTGAGCCCGGCGCCCGGCAGTAGCGCGAGCATGCGTATGACGACGACGAGTCCCAAGAGGAGCGTTAGCACTGCGAGTGCCGCGCGCAAGAGCAACATCGCTACGTTTCCTGCTTCGCCCGTCGCTCGTCGCTGGCTTTGACGTTGGCGTGGTACTCATCCATGAGTTCGAGCTCTCCGGCGCGGCGCAGGATCTCTGCTTGCGCGCTCCGCCAGTTGTGCTTCTGCGAGCCAAGCACCGGCAAGCGACGGTGTCTACGGTAGACGAGATAGAACAGTAGTCCGAGGAGCAGCCAAGTCGGGCCGAAGATTCGACCGAGAGGGTGCGTGAACAGCGTGAAGATCAGGATCGAAAAAATGCCCGCGAAACCGATGACCGCAATGATCGGAAACTCGACGCGCTCTCCGCGATAGCGAATCGGAATGTTGAATGGTATCTTGAACTTCCGTGGGCTGAGCGGGTCGGTTAGACGCAAGCCGATCAGGGCCAAGAAGACGAACGAGTAACTCGTCGCGGCCCCGAACGCATAGAGATCGGCGAGAAAGTCGAGACCGCTTTCGCCGCGGAAGAAGCGTACGTAGAGCGACGAGACGGCCGGATAGAGTGCCGGCGCGGCGGCGAAGAGCAGCTCTACCACGGCAATGGCGGAGAAGAAGATGATCGAGATCGCCGGCGTGCGAAACTTTCGGTTCACGCGCTGGAAGAGCGAGGGAAGCAGATTGCTGTTGCTCATCGCGTAAGCGATACGGGAGCTGCCGAAGACTCCCGAGTTCGACGAGATCAGCAGCAGGACGGCACCGAGCACTGGGACGTACAACGCCGCCAGGGCCCCATAGTACGGAACCTGGGCGGCAAGCAGCGCAACCGCCTTGCCTTGATTGTCGGCATTATGCGGAAAAATCTGCCAAAACTGCTGCGGATGACCGGCCGCGTCGGTGATCGGATGCCAGGGCTGCAAACCCAATGCTAGGTTTGAGTACGCCAGCGCGAAGACGAGAATCGTCAGGATCAGCGAGACGGACGTGCGCGGGATGATCGAGGCGGGGCGCTGCGTCTCCTGCGCGGCCTGCGAGATGGATTCGAGCCCGACGAAGGAGATGATTGCGAGCGACGTTCCCAGCATCAGCTGATACGGCGACGGCCAATGCATTTGCATCGTGTGAACGAGCAGCCGCGGGCGAAACGCGAAGAGGAAGCCCAAGCAGAGGATTAGGGTCTCGCTTATAACGTCCAGTGCCGATACCAACCCGTTGAACGTCGTACTTTCCCGCACGCCGATAACGTTGAGCAGACAGAGCCCGACGACTAAGCCGAGCACGACGGCGAAGTGCAGCCACGGGTGTACGGAGTTTACAAGCGACGGAACGAGCTGACTCGTGTAATCCACGGAGGTCCAGGCAAAGAGCGCCACGTCGATCGTGAAGTCGAGCAGTACCGCCCAGCCGGTGATGAATCCGAAGATGTCGCCGAGTCCGCGCATGACGAAGTACTGTCCGCCGCCGGCGACCGGATAGGTGGCCGCAAGCTCGGTGTAGGCGAGACCGATGCAGACGTACACGATTCCGGCAAAGAGAAAAGCAACGTTGGTGGCTCCGGCGGCCCAAGCCAGCACCAGCCCGAGCCCGACGAAAATATCGGCGCCGACGTCGGAGTATCCCCAGGAGAACGAACCCCAGGGCGTGACGGTGCGACGCAGCTCGGGTTCGGGATTCCGGGAAGCAGGCGGCATTAGTGTCCTGTACCGGAAATTCGGCGCATAAAGTCGCGAGCGCCGGAACGCACTGGCGCGGCGCGAGGAGGGAGCATAGCCGTACCTCTGTGACCGACGAGCAACAAAGCCAGTG
>JBAPZS010000391.1:0-6045 GCA_049285355.1 Candidatus Cybelea sp.
GGACTGGCGTTGCTTGAGCTGTGGCGCAGCATGGGACTTCGACACGTTTCGACGCCTACGTACCTATGGGGAGCTTGTGCAGCGAACGCTGCAGACCGTCGACCGTAAGCGGCTCAATGCCGACGGCAGCGAGCCCACGACGGTGATGGGCGGCGTGACCGTTCCACGGCCGGTGCACGTAAAGTTACGGACACGCATCGGCAAAGAGATCACCGTCGATCCCACGGATACTGACGAGGACTACACCGCGGAGATGCTCAGCGCGACAAACGTTTTGGCGTACGGCAACGCCGAAGAGAAGCTCGAAGCCCTGCGCGCGGCAGTCAAGACCGCCAGGATCAAGCGAATCGCCCGCATCAGCGGCGTGCCGCGTTCACAGCTTCAGGCGTTCGTCAATCAGGGAGTCACGCCGCATCCTGCGACCATTGCGAAGATCGAGGCAGTCCTGGCGAAAATTGGCGGCCCGAAGTGATAGTTAGAAGTGATAGTTAAAGGAGAGCGTCGCGGGCGGCGCGGCCACCAGCGGACCCATGTAAGACTGAAATGCTTCGAGATCGCCGCTCGATAACTTGACAGCCGGGGCCCTTCCCCGTAGCCTTAAAGAGTAGGTCTTGCCGTTAGCAGGTAGCCCAGCGTTCCGTGCCTCTTCACGGAGACAAAGAAGGCGATGAATGCGTCATCACCGTGTCGATCAACGTAACCGCTTGCTCTTTACATTCGTAGCCTTAACCGCACTTGCGGTCGGGTGCAGCGGCCACTCCACAACGGTCGTTCCTCCCGTTGGGCCAGGGGCGACGATGCATCAGGGCCAAAAGCCCGTGAAGGTCAGAAACGCGCCGACTCATGTGTTGAAAACATATATTATTGGCGTCTGGAGGCACCACCACGCGCTGCCGATTATCCGCGTTGTTAACGGACCCGTCTCTCCAAAAGAGATGCGTCGTATCCTTGAGAGCGGTGTGGTGGCATTGGCGACACCTACTCCTACCCCTACACCCATACCCACGCCAACTCAACCACCGCCGACACCGACATACGTACCGCCAACGCCCGCGCCGTCGCCTACAGCGTGGTGTGCGGCTGAGAGCAGCGGGTATGAATACGTATGCGGTGAGATTTCAGGGGGCGGATCGTACAGCATCGGTTACGGCTGTATGGATTGCACACAGGGTGATAATCCGATCACGGTGTCGCTTACCTATAACGCGTCCTACACGCCGCCGCCGCAATTCGGTACGACGCTTGCATCTTGCACAAGCTCGGGCTGTGGCGCCCCAGTCCAATGTACGGGCCAATCTACCTGCCAGGTATCGATCTGTTATATGGAACCTCCGGCCTGTTACGCCGCGTTAACCTATACAGTCCCTCTGGGCACTGTCGCGGCAAATACGTGGAGCAATATCAGCGGAGTCGAGGCAGGCGGCGGTTCGGTCAGCCAAATAGATTTTAACGTAACGTCTGCACCCGCCGTTATTGACCTTGACATTTCGGGAAGCAACAACGCCGTAAGCGCCCCGAATCCGACTCCGTCGGCGCTGATGGTCGGCCAACAGGTGCAGCTTCAAGCCTATCCAACGACCGGCATTACGAGTGTCCAGTGGAATTTCGACTCCGCCGCTTTGAGCGATGTCGTTGGCTCCTACAACACGTCAAACGCACAGACGATGTTGACGCCTGCTCCGGTGACAACGACGCTACCTCGGGCGACGCCTAATACATTCTATTGGGTGTCGAGCGGTTCGCCCGCCAAGCACGTCTACATCATAGCGTATGCAACCGGCGTTCAGGGCCCACTTCTTACCGACGTCTATTATCCCATTAGCACACTATCCACCTACTCGGCCACCGCAACGACGACGAGCGCTGGGTCAAAAGTTGGAAGCTATGGGATTGTCGACCCTAGCGACCCTGATGAGTATGAAGTAAACTGCTCGCCATCGCCGCCGCCAAATGAAGTCTCCTTTGACGAGGCGATTCATCTCGGAAACCAGTGTAAGCCGCACGGCATCAATTGGACGTACACAGCGACCGCACCTCAGAATGGAGCTGGTGTGATCGCGTTAGTGCAGCTCATCAATTTCTCAGCGACGTACTACGAAGGCTCAGCCTCGGTGTCGTACAACTATTACAACACGTTCCAGCTAGACGGCTCGTTCCCATACTACAACGTGCCCGGCCATGAATGGGCGACCCTCAGCGCGGGGGGAAGCGCTAACTTGAATATCCTATTCGATGCGCCGGCCACGCTGCTCGTGGGCCTTACCTGTACGCAAGTTGCACGCAACGATTCTTTCGTTGATTATTTTGTGTACAAGGCGAACGCTACGACGAATCGGCCGTCGATTCCAGCAGCCATAGCCAATATGCCCTGGTCTTGGGGCGGTCTAGCAACTGCGATCAGCAGCGGAAAAAATTGGACAGGCAGCGGATTGAGTTCGCCACCCACGACGTTGTCCTCAACGGCATCAACGCAACTACCGTATTATCTGGCCAACAATAATACGCTGCTCGCCGCGATTCCTCCTAACCCCTGCGCCACGCTGTGAGGGAATGAAATGTATCGGAAGGCTTTTTGCTTGATAATCACAATAGCCTGCGTAGCTCGTCCGCCATTATGCGCCGCGCAAGGCGAATATCCAATGTGGACATTCTACCGGGACACTTCAGCCGCGCGGCAAACTTTCGCCGCCAGGGGCGTGTCGGGGTGGGTGAAGTACCGCTCTTCATATAGCGGTTACTCGATCCATCCTTTGTTTGTCTACGTAACATTAAGCTCGACGGCTCGCCTATTATGCATGAACTATGCTGACTTTGATTTCGACCTTCGTCCCGTCGGATCGTCACAACGCATTGCTAACCGCGCGCAGGTTTTCGACTTCGGCGGGCAGCCGTTGCCGAATGGAGGTGTTGTGATCGTGAGATCACCCTGCTCGTATCCGCCGGGACATGACGCCATCTTCCCCTTCAAACTCGACGAGTTGTACCCTGACCTTAAACCCGGTACTTACACGCTTAAGCTGACTTTTAGCCCGCGAGATAAAACGTTTCCACCCACACCCTTAACCACCGTGACCTTCCAAATTTGAGACGGAACTCCAGATACACATAAAGGTCCATTTCTAAACCAACCCGCAGCCAGTTTTCCCCTTGGCATCCCACCGCCTCCGCCCGCGAGGCCGCATCGTGGTTGGAAGCGCCACCGCTCAGCTTAGAGCCTCGCAGCTGCGCAGCTCTAGCGCATCGCAGCCTCGCACTCTAAGGAGCCACGCCTCGCAGCGGTCTCGCACCGCTCGCACCTTGGATTCGCAGTTCAGAAACAGCGCTTAACGCGTTGGACAAATTGGCGCCCCTGAGCGACTGCGGCTATACACTATCTCTGGGGGGCGGCGTCGATCGCCGGCCCATCGAACGTGACACACGTTCTCGTGCTCGGAAGGTAATGGAGGCGGTCTTTGCACCACCCATGAAGTATGCATGGCGGGATCGCGGCAAAAAGCGTTACGCCATATAGCGTTTTCGACGTATAGCGATTTTTGCAAACACTCGCTGCAAAGTTTGAAGATCGGCGACGCCCGGAGCCGATAGTCGAAAAACCCCTTTATTTATAGGCTTTTTAGGCCGCACGCGAGGCGCGACGCTCGAAGTGGAGGGGGGCCCGGTTTTTAGGCCGTT
This sequence comes from Candidatus Cybelea sp., assembly GCA_049285355.1. GTDB lineage: Bacteria > Vulcanimicrobiota > Vulcanimicrobiia > Vulcanimicrobiales > Vulcanimicrobiaceae > Cybelea. The sequence goes on from JBAPZS010000391.1 coordinate 3,673, forward strand.
CCCCTATGCCCGTTATGCAGCGGTGCCGTGGCAGCGTTTGAACTTCTTACCGCTCCCGCAGGGGCATAATTCGTTGCGACCGACTTTCGGCTGGTCGCGTTGGATCGGCTTTGCGGGTTCTTCTTCGTCTTTGTTCGTGTGCAGTTGCTGCACGCGGCGGCCGGCGCCGGGCGCTGGGCCGAGAATCTGTTCCAAGCCTTGCGTTGAGACGTTGCCGCTAGGAACAGGTTGTGGAACGAGCTGGCCTGACGGAATCGGCTCGAACTGCGGGCCACCGGTGGGATAAGGCGTCAACTCTTGCGGTGGCGGACCGTGCTCGATGACGACGCGGAAGACGCCTTTGATCGCCTCGTCGGCGATGTTGTTCTTCAGCGACTCGAAAATCTCGAATGACTCTTTCTCATACTCGACGCGCGGGTCTTTTTGACCGTAGCCGCGCAGCCCGATGCCCGTCTTCAAATGATCCATCACGTAGAGGTGATCGACCCACTGTCGATCGATGATCGGCAGCAGGAGATATCGCTGCTCGACGACGCGCAGAATATCGGGCGTTACTTCCTTCTCCTTCGTCTCGTAGGCTTCGACGGCTTTCGCCTGCAGCAGACGGCGAATCTCTTCGCGGTCCTTGGCTTCCAGATCCTCAACCACCACGCTGCGGCTGACCGGAAAGATCAGCTCGAGGGCCTTGAGCATCTCCTCGAGATCCCACTCGCTGGGATGCGCGTTCTCCGGCGCGTTTTCTTCAACCGCTTCATCCGTCTTGGCTTCGAGCGTTTGCAGCATGAACGTGCGCGAATCGAAGCGCCCCTCGAGAATCGCCCGGCGGTCGCCATAGATGACCGAGCGCTGCTTGTTCATCACGTCGTCGTACTCGAGGACGTGCTTGCGAATTTCGTAGTTGTGCGCTTCGACTTTGCCCTGCGCGCGCTGGATTGACTTGGTTACCAGACCCGATTCGATCGGCTGTTCGTCGGTGAAGCCGACGCGCTCCATGATGTTCGTCATGCGCTCGCCGCCGAAGAGACGCATCACTTCGTCTTCGAGCGACACGTAGAAACGCGACGAGCCTGGATCGCCTTGGCGGCCGGAGCGTCCGCGCAACTGGTTGTCGATGCGCCGCGACTCGTGCCGCTCGGTGCCGATGATGTGCAAGCCGCCACTCTGCGGTACGCCGTCACCGAGCTTGATGTCGGTGCCGCGCCCGGCCATGTTGGTGGCGATCGTCACTTGCGCCGGCTGCCCGGCATCCTTGATGATTTCCGCCTCTTGCTCGTGATACTTCGCATTGAGGACGTTGCACTCGACGCCCTTACGCCGCAGCATCGCCGCGAGCAGCTCGCTCTTCTCGATCGAGCGCGTGCCGACCAAAACCGGACGCCTTTTTTGGTGCTCCTCGATGATCTCGTCCACGACGGCGTCGAACTTGGCGCGCTCCGACTTATAGACGATATCCGAGTTATCTTTGCGGACCATCGGCATGTTCGTCGGCACGACGACGACGTCGAGGCCGTAGATGTCGCGGAACTCGCGCTCCTCGGTCTTCGCGGTGCCGGTCATGCCGGCGAGATGATCGTAGAGGCGGAAGAGATTTTGGAACGTGATCGTCGCGAGGGTCTGATCCTCGCCGCGCACCTTGATGCCTTCTTTCGCCTCGATCGCCTGGTGGATGCCGTCGGAGTAACGCCGGCCGTGCATCAGCCGCCCGGTGAACTCATCAACGATGATGACCTCACCCTCCTTCACGATGTACTGCTGGTCGAGATGGAAGAGGCTCCAGGCACGCAGCGCGGCGTTGAGCTGGTGCGTCAGCTCGATGTTGCGCTGCTCGTAGAGATTTTGGATGCCGAGCATCTTCTCGACGCGCGCGACGCCGGCTTCGGTGATCGGAACGGCGTGTGCCTTCTCGTCAACCGTGTAATCCTCGCCCTTCTTCAGCCGCGGGATGATCTGGGCGAACTTCTCATACAGCTCGGTTGCCTCTTGGGAAGGACCGCTAATGATCAACGGCGTGCGAGCTTCGTCGATGAGAATCGAGTCGACTTCGTCCACGAGCGCGAAGTAGAGCTCGCGCTGCACCAAATCTTCGACCTGCCAGGCCATGTTGTCGCGCAGGTAGTCGAAGCCGACCTCGTTGTTGGTGACGTACGTGACGTCGCTGCCGTAGATGGCGCGGCGCTCCGCCGGGTCAAGCCCGTGCTGAATCACGCCGACGTTGAGGCCCAGATACTGATAGATCGGACCCATCCACTCGGCGTCGCGGCGCGCGAGGTAATCGTTGACGGTCACGACGTGGACGCCGCGACCTTCGAGGGCGCGCGCGTAGACGGGGAGCGTGGCGACCAGCGTCTTACCTTCACCGGTCTTCATCTCGGC
>JBAPZS010000392.1:0-4279 GCA_049285355.1 Candidatus Cybelea sp.
GCAGAAGACCTCCGATCCGGAGGAGCTGGTCGTAACGCAGGAAGTCTCCGACGACATCCGCCAGCGGATTCGTCAGAATCTTTCCGAGCTCGAGTCGCAAGTGCTGGAGTCATACCTGGAAGGCAAGAGCTACCAGGAGATGGCGCGGGATCTTGGCCGTCACGTCAAGTCGATCGACAACGCGCTGCAACGCGTGAAGCGCAAGATCGAAAAGAACCTCGCCGAGTTCGAGTTTCAGTAACCGCCTAGCATAGCCGCTCGACGATCGTCCGGTAGAGCTCCTCGCGCTCGGCGATTGGGTCGACCACCATTACGGTAGGCTCGCCACCCGCCGGCTCGATGCAAACCGTGACGCGGCCGCGCGCGCAGACGTCCAGACAGCTCGTGCTGACCGCGCGAATCTCGCCCCAACGCCCATCGGCCTTTAGCCGCTCTTTGAGCCAATTACGAAGATGAAAGTCGCCGATGCTCGCGGCGATTTCGGGATCTTCTTGAGGGATGCGCTCTTTGGAACAGCGCTCGCAGACTAACACGAGGCCGGATTGGAGCCATTTAGGTTTGACGCTCTGCATAAGTTTGAAGCTGGAGCCGACGGCGGGAATCGAACCCACGACATTCACATTACAAGTGTGACGCTCTGCCATCTGAGCTACGTCGGCGTATCGCATCATTGAATTCCGCTGCACGCAGGCCACTCCCTTTAGGGCGCGAACCGCCCAAGCGCATTGCTTTGCGGGAGGTGACTATGAGATCGGTTGCCGTTGTGTTGTTGCTCGGAACGCTTGGCGCCGCCGCGGCGTCCGGTAGTGTAACCGTGCAGCCTTCGAGCATAAGCTTCAAGGATGCGTTGGCGGCCTGCCCCGCCGGGACGCTCGGCGCGATCAGCCTGACGCTCGGGCATTTGCGAATCTCCGAGGGGCCGGGCGTTACGTCCGACATCGACGACGCGAATCCCAACGCCCAGAACGCTATGCTGTCCCGCGGCAGCCTCACGGCATCGGTGATGGTCAACGCGTCGAAAAATACCGTTGCGGCAAAGCACGTGACGCTGGCCTCACATGGGCGCGTCGCCTGCGTGTCGTCCGACTAAATAAGAAGAGGCTAGGTTCCGGTAACGATCCAGTCGGCGAGGCGGTACTGCGCGCCGGTGCTCGTTATCGTGAGGGTGCCGTTGCCGAATCCATCGGCCCGAAGCTCCGCCAACTGAGTGCCATCTTTCGCGATGAAACCCATAAACGAAGCCTGACGATCGGAAGACGTAGCGACGTCGAGAATCTCGCCGCCGGAGAACATCGCGTTGCTCACGCTTAAGTTCCACAGCATGCCGCGACGGTAGCTAAGCGTGATAGGGATCGAAAACGCGTCGCCGCCCGTCGAGCCGCTCACGGAGTAGGTCGGCGCCATCATTGGGCAACTCGTTCCGCCGCCGTTTCGGACAACCGAGAGTCCACCAATTGGCGCCTGGACGGACTTACCGCTGGCATTTGCGGACCAGGTTGAAAAGCCGTGACCATCGATGACTCGCGTCCCGCCCGCGTAGGCTCCGCTCTGCCAACCGAAGGTCTCGTCAAGCGATGGGATCCCCTTGATGGCGTACCCCGCCGAGCTCTCGCAGTAGGCGAAGACGTTCCCCAATCGCGGCCGCATTACGAGTTGCGACCTCGAGACGACGCCGAGAGAGGCTGCGTTGTTACGCGCGTGGCGGGGCGCGGAGAGGGCGCGCTCGTCCCGGCTTACCTCGCGGATGACCGAGCCGAGAGCGTTGGCGACCCCGATAGCCGCCCGTGCGTTCTCGGTAGCCGAGCTGCGATGAGCATCGAGCGAATCGGCTACATCGCTCACGGTTTGGACCTCGTCGCCGGCCACGGGAAGCGAAAAGCCGGGCTGACCAAACATCCCGGCGCAAGCCGTTAGGGAGAGTCCGGTAAGAGCGACGATCGCGAGAACCGCTGGGCGGGCCATCCGTGCAGACTCCAAAGAGAAGCGGTGTGCGAGTTTGCTATGGCTCCCATGGTAAGGTACCCGGCAAGGGGTCACATGAGAAGCTCATGAGGAGCCTTAAAGGAAGCGACCGGCGTCACCTTGCCGAGGAGCACGTAGCCCTCGTATCGTACCCACCTCAGCTACATTTTCAAGCGGTCTGCGTGGGTAGGTGGCCGAGTGGTTAATGGCACCAGACTGTAAATCTGGCGCGCGAAAGCGCTACGCTGGTTCAAATCCAGCCCTGCCCAAAGCGCGGGCGTTGCATAGTGGTAATGCCCTTGCCTTCCAAGCAAGAGTCGCGGGTTCGATTCCCGCCGCCCGCTCCAAAAACGACCGGATAGATAGCGACTTTCCCAGCATAAGCCATAAACTTATGCGGATCGGGGGAGCGCGGAGAATGAAGAGCTTCAATCTTGGTAGGCATGCCCTCAATGGAGGCGCGGCCGTTGCATTGCTCGCTGGCTGCGGTGGGGGTGGCGAGCGCGCAATCCCTTCGGCGGACCCAGCCCAAACCTTAACGCAGAGCCGCACGTTCAAGTACACCGGTAAAGAGCAATCGTTCGTGGTCCCGGCCGGCGTCACGCGCATTACCGTCGTCGCGCGCGGTGCAGGCGGCAATAGCTGTCCGCGGACTGGGAGAGGCGCCCGACTTCATGCCGTTATTCCAGTCACCCCAGAGGAACGATTGGATATCTATGTTGGCGGGTCGGGGGTCGGATATAGCGGCGGATTCAACGGCGGCGGCAGCAGCGGTTACGAGGGTGGCGGAGGTGGCGCCTCGGATGTGCGCGTCAGTCCCTATCGGCTCCGCGATCGCATTCTGGTCGCCGCCGGTGGAGGCGGTTCGGGCGGCACCTACATGGGTTGCGAGTACCGCATACTTGATGGAACTGGAGGCGGCGGTGGCGGACTCACCGGTGGCAATGGCCATGGAGGATTCGGGTACGTGCCCGGCAACGGGCAGGGCGGAAGGGGGGCACCCAGACCCCGGGCGGCGCCGGCGGTAATGGCGGCAACGGATCGGATTGCAAACAACCTGGCAAGCCCGGAGCGAATGGGGCGCTCGGTCTGGGCGGAGCCGGCGGGCGTGTTATCCCCTCCTCGGGTAGCTATTACAGCGACGGTGGCGGAGGTGGCGGCGGGGGCTACTTCGGCGGCGGTGGTTCGTCATACGCGCAACCCCGCGCCACGAACGTCAAATATTGGGCGAACTGGAAAAAGGCTAAGGGCAGCGGCCTTGTGGTTTTCAGTTGGTAAATGCCGTGCGCGATCGGTGTGGTGATCGCGGGCCGAAGCATTTGGGCGGTAGTAATTAAAGCGCCCAGCCGCATGCTCGTGATGACCCTTCTCACGGCCGTATCAGCGTGCTCGCACTCGGACGACATCGCCGTAGGCGAAACTCACACCATCGCTGCAGCAACCACCCAGCGAGCTTCGGCCGATTGGCCGTGCTTTGTTGATGAATCCGAGTACAAGATTTGGCGGGAGAGCAACGGCGACAGTCAAGAGCAAAACACGATCGAGGAAAACAACGCGATTTGGCTTTCCAACGGTGACACGGTCAAAGTACTGGAGGTTCGGAAACCGGACGCGCTTCGGCTTGCGATCCTTACCGCGCCGACTTCTGGCTACGTTGGGAAGAAGTGTTGGGCTCCGGGCTACGAGGGCTCTTTGTTCTCGAAATAAGAACCTCACCGATCGGTGGGCGTTTGTTGCACGTCGCCTAAAGGCGGCGAATGAGAACCGCTGCTGCGATTACGAATAGCAACCCCGCAGCTAAGGCTAGCCCTAGCAGCGGATGGTCGATAATGTAGCTCGCCACGGATCCATGCTATCACGGCGTCCGGTTATGGTCTCGAACTCAAGAGCCTTAAAACAATCCAAAGCAGTGCGAGGCCAACGTAAAGCCAAATCCAAGTGGTCGTTCGAAATGGTGGTCTCAGCCGTGCCCAACCGAGCAGAAGGAAGGCCGCGGCTATTCCCAACGCGGTTGCGCCGAAGGAAATGACGGCAGCTGGGATCGGAGCCACACCCTCACTATAAATCGCCGCCAAATTGTCAGGGAGTGCCTTCGGCGTTAAGACGGGGCCCGCTCGATGAGAGGGTCCCGTTTTCGACGGTCCGAAGGCTCGCGTGCCAAGAACCCCATCGCTTCGGGTAGGCCGTCGTAGCTCAGTGGTAGAGCACGTCCTTGGTAAGGACGAGGCCACGGGTTCAATCCCCGTCGACGGCTCCACTCCCATTGCAGCCGTTTATCGCTAGTTTGATAAACGCGTCCGCGGCATCGCTCCACGGC
>JBAPZS010000393.1:0-1826 GCA_049285355.1 Candidatus Cybelea sp.
GCGTTGCCTGTTTGGCTCCCAGTCCGTATTCGCCGGTGTAACGTTCGAAGCGCTTCCACGGCGACGCCGGAAGCGCGGCCATGAGACGAGCGACATCCTCGCGCACGATTTCGAGCGGCACGAGATCCGGATCCGGGAAGTAGCGATAATCGTGCGCCTCCTCTTTGCTGCGCATCGAATGCGTGACGCCCTTGAGCTCGTCCCAGCCGCGAGTCTCCTGCACGATGCGCTCACCGGCATTCAAGAGCGCGGTCTGACGCTCGATCTCGCTTGCGATCGCGCGTTCGACCGAACGGAAGGAGTTCATATTCTTGATCTCGGTCTTCGTTCCGAGTTCGCTCGCGCCGATCGGCCGAATCGAGACGTTGGCGTCGCACCGCAGCGAGCCTTCCTCCATCTTTACATCGCTGACACCGAGGGCGAGCAGCGTTCGCCGCAGCGACTCCAAATAGGCGACGGCCTCTTGCGGACTACGCAACTCGGGCTCCGAGACGCACTCCATCAGCGGAACCCCGGCCCGATTGAAATCCAGCAGGGAGTACGCGCTGCCCGCGATTCGTCCGTCATCCGAGCCGGCGTGCGTGGATTTTCCCGTATCCTCTTCGAGGTGGATGCGCGTGAGGCGGCACTCTTTTATGGTACCGTCCTCGAGCCAGTACTTGACCGCACCGCCGGTGGTGAGCGGCATATCGTACTGCGAGATCTGATAATCCTTGGGCATATCGGGATAGAAGTAGTTCTTACGGTCGAACTTCGAAAAGTCGGGAATCTGCGCGTCCAGCGCGAGACCGGTTCGTATGAGATGTTCGATCGCCTTTGCGTTGGGCACCGGCAACGCGCCGGGTAGACCCAGGCAAACGGGACACGTCTTGGTGTTCGGCTCGCCGCCGAACTCGTTGCGGCATCCGCAAAACATCTTGGTCGCCGTCTTGAGCTCGACGTGGCATTCGATGCCGATGACGGCCTCGTACTCGCGGTTCACGCGCGTACCCCGGCCACTTCGGGAGGATAGGCTTGCGCGTGATCCGTCGCCCGTTCGTACGCCGCAGCGGCGCCCAGCAAGAGTCTCTCCGCGAAGTGCGGCGCGCAGAGCTGCAACCCCATCGGCAGCGGCAACCGGGCGCCCTCGGGTGTCGTCCAGCCACAGGGAACCGAGAGCGCGGGCAGGCCGGCCAGCGACATCGGAATCGTATAGTAGTCCATCAGGTACATGCTGTAGGGATCGCTCTTCGCGGCGAAGGTAAAGGCCGGACAACTCGCCGCCGGCGCTGCGATGAGATCGCATCCCTTGAACGCTTCTTCAAAGTCGCGCGCAATGAGCGTGCGCGCCTTCTGCGCCCGGACGTAGTACGCGTCGTAGTAGCCGCTCGAAAGCGCGTGCGTTCCGATAAGGATTCGTCGCTTCACCTCGGGTCCGAAACCTGCCGCTCGCGTCTTGTCGTACATCGCGCGCACGTCGTTGCCCTCGACGCGCAAGCCGAACCGAACGCCGTCGAAACGCGCGAGGTTCGAGGAGCACTCCGCCGGCGCGATCAGATAGTAGGTCGCCAAGCCGTAATCGGCAGTCGGGAGCGAGACTTCGACCAGCTCGGCACCGATGCGCTCGAGGTCGCGGTAGGCGGCGCGATAGAGCGCATCGCAATCGTCGCCGAGCGCCTTCGTGTCGAACTCACGAACGATGCCGATCCGCAATCCGGCGAGGTCGCTTCGCAACGCGTCCGCGGTGCGCTCGACTGGCCGGTCGAGCGATGTCGCGTCCATCGGATCGTAGCCGGCCATCGCGTCATATGCCAGCGCGGCATCCTCGACGGTGTGCGTCAGTGGCC
>JBAPZS010000394.1:0-4288 GCA_049285355.1 Candidatus Cybelea sp.
GTTCTTCGGTGACGATTTGGCGGACCAAATTGCCGTCGGCAACGCCCTTGAGTTGCGGCATGACGACCTTCATGACGGCGCCCATATTCCGCTGGTCGGCGGGCAACTCGGCTAAGGCGCTCTGCACGATCTCGCGCACCTCTTCGGGGGAACGCTGTGCGGGAAGATAGGCGAGTAGAATCTCGCGCTCTTTGCGCTCCTTCTCGGCGAGCTCGGGGCGGCCGCCCTTCTCGAACTCGGCGAGCGAATCGGCGCGCTGCTTCACCTGGCGCGTGACGACCTCGATCTCGTCGGCGTCGGAAAGCTCGCGTCCCGCTTCGGTGCGCTTATAGATGAAGCCGGAGAGGGCAGAGCGCAGGGTATCGAGGCGCAACTGGTCGCGCGCCCGCATTGCATCCTTTAGATCGGACGAGATCCGATCTTTAAGTGTTCCCACGATCAGGCTTAATGTTTAAGCGCGGCGCTTGCGGGCCGCGGCAGATTTCTTCTTGCGGCGAACGCTAGGCTTCTCGTAGTGCTCGTGCTTGCGCGCCTCGGCGAGTATGCCCGCCTTCTGGGTGGCCTTCTTGAAGCGGCGCAATGCGCTCTCGATCGTTTCGCCCGGTGCGATACGAACTTCCATTCTTTGACAACCCCCCTTTCGGCGTCCCCTCGACTTCGCGGCTACGCCGCTTCGCTCAGGATGACAAATTTGAAAAAATTAGGCCCCGAAGGGCCTTTCGGTAGGTTAACACAGGGGGAGGGCAGCGTCAAATCGCCGCTTGACTAGTGTTCCCGCGCTAGCCCGGCGGCCACGTCATCGGACGCCCTGCCAGCACGTGCACGTGAACGTGATCGACGGTTTGACCGCCCTCGGCACCCGTGTTGATCACCAGGCGGAAGCCGCGCTCGCCGCCGCGCGCCGCGCCCAGTTTCGAAGCGAGCGCCATCAAGCGTTCGGCAAGCGCAGGCGCGTCGCGCACGACATCCACGATGTTCGCGTGATGCGCGACCGGCATGACGAGCACGTGCGCGGGCGCCTGTGGATTGAGATCCTCGATCGCGATCACACCCTCGTCGCGAGCGACGACGGCCGCGGGCACCTCGCCACTGCCGATCTTACAAAAGATGCAGTCGTCCATCAGCGCCCCCGAATCGTAAAGCCCCAGGACTTCGTCGTCGTGTTGCCGGCCAGGTCCGAGACGCGCACGGTTACGCGCACCGGCCCGTTCGGATACTGGTAGGACGGAAAGTACGAGATGAACTGCGGGGTTCGCATGCACTGCGACGTTACGTCGCGGCCGTTGATCCATAGAAGCGCGCTCGACGGATTGACCGGAACCGCATCAGCGCTAAAGCTGGCGTAGACGGCCGGCTGGTTCGTGTTGATCGTAGAACCCTCATCGGGAGCGAAGTCGGCGATGCCCGGCGGCACGCTCGAGGCGGAGATCGTCGCGGGGGCGGCCGCCTGCGCGGTCGCGGTACCGATGGTAAGCCGTCCGATCAGCGCGACGTCGGCGAAGTTCGAGCCCCGCGGAATGACGTAGCTGCCCGCATACGTGCCCGCCGACTGCTCGCGCATCGCTTGATTCACGACGTCGGAGCCGATGTCGAAGGTCGCACTCCCGTGCGGCGTTCCGTGCAGCGTGACGTGAATCGTATCGCCGGACCGCAGCGGGTGATTCGCGTCCGTGTCAACGCTATCGATCGCTACCTGTTGCCCGCTCACCGCGGCGATCTTCCGGCTGGCCAGCACCTCGCGGATCTCGTTGGTTTCGACATTGTAACGAACGTTAACCACGTCGCCGGGCTGCAGGTCGGTAAACCCGGCGGCCTTGCCGTTGAGCGCTACTTCGGCCGTGCGACCGCCTGAGATCACGTGACCGTCGTCGAGCACGAACTCGCCGCCGCCGATCGCGACGATCCGCCCGTTGCGCGAACCGTACTCGTCGGTCACGCGCTCGACGCGGCCGTCTTTGCGGATAGCGACTCGCGCGAAATCGCCGGGTCGAACGTCGCCGAGCTCACCCGGCGAGGTAACGTTCACGTTGACGTCCTCAACGTCAATCGTGGCATTGGGAACGACGCGAATCGTTTTGACGCCGCCGTTAAAGCCAAGCGTTATCGTCGGCGGATCCGAGAGCACGTCGACTCCCTCGACCGTGCCAAAGCGCTCGAAGCCGCCGCCGCCGGTCGGTACCAGCCCGCGCGTGGAGCGCCCGACGAGCTGCGCGATGATGACGACCGAGTTGCTGCGCCGGTCGAAGTGCGCCTGCGCGCCGAGGACGTCGGTGAAGAACCGGATGGGAACGTAGAGCACGCTCTTGAGCTCGAGCGTCGGCCCTTCCAGCGCAAATCTTTGGCCATTCATCTGCGCGACGTTGCTGCCGATCGTCAGCGTGACGGTATTCGCGCCGACCTGCGTCACGATGTGATTGCCGGAGCGATCGAAGGGAAGTCCGAGTGCTTGGATCGTGGGGCGCACCGGGACGTAGAGCACCTTCTTCTCGAATCGCGGGCCCGGATTAATCGCGAGCACGTCGCCGTTGATGACGATCGCGATGGGGCGCGGTGGAGGCGCGGCCGCCAGCAGCGCGAGCGCCAGCAGCGCGAGGCTCCGTTTCACTGTTCTACTCCAATACTTCTCGGTAGACATCGGCCGTAGCACGGGCGCAGCGGTCCCATGTCAAGGCCGCTGCGGCTTGCACTCCTAGGTTGACCGAGCGGTCGCGCACGCCCTGGTCGGTGAGGAGCTGCTCGAGCACCTTTTCCAATCCATGTACGTCCCGTGCCCGAAAGGTCAGGGCGGCGCCTTCGAGGATGCGCGGCAGTGAGTCGTCGCAGGCGACGACCGGACAGCGGGCGGCCATCGCCTCGAGCATCGGCAAACCAAAGCCCTCGCGAAGCGACGGATGGACGAGGGCCTGCGCCCCAGCGTAGTACGCGACGAGCTTTTCCGGCGATACCTCACCCAAGGCGAGCACCGCCCGCGTGGCATCGCTACGCCGCTGCAGCTCACCCTCGAAATCGTCCGGGCCGGTGAGATAGAGATCGAGCGCGAGCGGAGGCGGCAGCGCCGCCCAGGCATCGAAGAGCGTCGGCAGATCTTTGTGCCGGCGATGGTTGCCGACGTAGAGCAGGTAGGGACGCGCGCCGGCGTGCGGCGTGACGTTTTCCGAAAAACTCTCCGATACGCCCAGCGGAACGATGCGAATCTTCGCACGCTGGGTGCCGAGAAAGTTGACGAGATCCTCAACGGTTCGCTCGTCGTCCGTGATCACGCGCGTCGCGCGGGCGCAGGCGCGGCGCACGAGCGTACGATAGTACGGCCCGACCTTCGCTTTGAAGTGCTCGGGGAAGTGCAGATGGATCAGATCGTGGATCGTCACGATAAAGCGGCGCGGCAGAATCACCGGCGCGTACTGTGAGAGGAAGTGGACGAGCTCGAGACGTTCGCGGCGCATCGCCAGCGGCAGCCCAATCTGTTCGTCCCAACCAAAGTTGCCGCCCCGCGTAAAGGGCACGAACGTAAACTCCGGCGCGACGCGCGGGAGGCGAGCGGCCAACTCGTGCGCGTAGGTTTTCATCCCGACCGAGAGCTGCCGCGTCAACCGCGCATCGAGCCCAACGCGCGGGCGATTCATTGCAAGAGCGCTTTTCCGATCGCAACGGGGCGATAGAAGGCCGAACGATAGGCCACGTACCAGCCGCCCGGTCCGTCGAGCAGCGCGCCCTTCGCAAAGAGCAGCCACCCCAAGCGCACGACGCTTGCCCCGCATGCGGCAAGCAGGAGCGGGAACGATGCGCGGATCTGCGCCGCTTCAAGCGACGTATAACGATCGTACTTCGCGCGGTACGCGGCGATGTCGGGATAGGAGAAATGCAGCAGCGACCCGGACAGCTCGGCCGTTGGGCCGTCGCAGACCCACGCTTCGTGCACCAGCGCATCCTCCGATGCGGCGGGATTGGTTTTCAGCGTCGCGCGACCGGTGCGGAAGAGCCGCAGAAGCAGCTCGTTGCGCCAGATGCGCATCGGGTGGCCGCAAAAGTAGGTCGTCCGGCGCACGTTATAGCCGTCCACATCTTCGGGCGCGTCGCAGATCGCGTCGCAGAGCACGTCGTCGAGCGCCTCGTCGGCATCGAGCATGAGCGTCCAGGGCGTTTTGACTTGCGCGAGCGCGTACCGCCGCGCGTCCACGAAATCGGTCCACTCGCGCTCGATCACTTGCGCGCCCGCGCCGCGCGCAAACTCCACCGTACGATCGTCGGAGTGCGCGTCGAGCACGAAGACGTGCACCCCGCGCGGCAG
>JBAPZS010000395.1:0-4270 GCA_049285355.1 Candidatus Cybelea sp.
GTCCCGAGCATCGTCGGGAATCCGAGCGAGACCAGTCGCGGTAATGCACCCAGCAGTGCGAGATTCTGCTCGGCGGTCTTTCCGAAACCGATTCCCGGATCCAGAATGACGCGTTCGGGCGCGATGCCGCATGCGACCGCTCGCGACGCACAGTCGTCAAGATAGGTAAGGACCGCATCGACGACCGATCCCTCGTACTGCGTGCCGGTTTGATTGTGCATCGCAACGATCGGCATCTCCAGCTCGGCGGCGACCTCCAGTAACTCGGGCGGAGCACCCCACACCGAGTTGACGAGATCGGCTCCCATCGCGTGCGCTGCAGCGGCCACGGCCGGCTTGTACGTATCGATGGAGATTGGAGCGTCTGGGAACGCGGCGCGGAATCGCTCGATTACCGGCAAAACCCGCGCGGTCTCAACGGACTCTTCGACTCGGCAATGACCCGGGCGGGTCGACTCGCCGCCAACGTCGACGATGTCCGCACCGGCGCGCCACTGCGCCGCCGCGTGCGCGCTCGCATCGCCGATCTCTTCCAGACCGTCTCCGGAAAACGAATCGGGCGTTACGTTGACGATCGCCATGATATACGTTTGCGCGCCCCAGCGAAGCTCGGTACCGCGCAGACGAAGCGCGCTCCTTACACCGAAACCGGTACGAACCACTCGCGCAATCTCGCGACGACGAACGTCGAGCCGGTCACGACGACCACGTCGTCCATCGTCGCCATGCGGCGCGCCACCGTCACCGCTTCGATCGGGTCGCCGATGGCGCGTCCCCACTGGCCAAACGACTCCGCAATACTCGAGAGCCGCGACGGTGCGATCGCCCGCCGGCCCGACGCAGAGAACGACGTGAACGTAAAGGTGCACGGGAGCGCCGCCAAAGCTTCGAGAATTCGCCGGGCATCCTTCGTTTCGCCGATCGCGACGACGTAATGGATGCGCTGCCCGGGGAAGGTTTCGCGCAGCGAGGCGACCAGCGACTCGGCCTTCTCCGCATTATGGGCCATATCCAGGACGACCGGCGGCTTCATCGGAATCAGCTCCATCCTTCCCGGAATCTCGAGCGCCCCAAAGCCCGCAACGATCGCCTCGTTCGTCGGGCGCAGATCGCCGGCCAACTGTTCCAGAACGGCAATGGCGACCGCCGCATTCCTTCGCTGAAAGACTCCCTGCACCGGCAGGCGCAGCGCGTACGTGCCGCGCGGCGTGACGACCTGCAGGATCGCGCCGCTTCGGGGTTCCTCGCTTTGCACGGTCACGCGTACGACGTCGTCGGCGTAAACGATCGGCGCTCCGGTCTGCGCGGCGTACGCCTCGATCACCGCGCGCGCCGCGGGGGGGATGGAGCCCAACACCAGCGGCACGCCGCGTTTGGCAATGCCGGCCTTCTCGAACGCAATCTCCTCGAGCCGGTCGCCCAAAATTTCCGTGTGGTCGAAGCCCACCGATGTAATCGCCGCCACGACGGGCTCGAGCACGTTCGTCCCGTCGAGACGCCCACCCAATCCGACCTCGATCGCGGCGACCTCCACGCGCTCTGCGCAGAAATAGGCGAATGCCAGGGCAAGCAGCGTCTCGTAGTAGGTTGGACGCCCATACGCCGCCGTCGTGCGTTCGATCGCCGGCATCGACTCTGTCAGTAAGGCTGCAAAACGCTCCCGCGAGATCGGCACGCCGTCGATGCGGGCGCGCTCCGTCATCGAATGCAGATGCGGCTTCGTATGCAGACCGGTTCGTTTGCCCGAGGCGCGCAAGGCTCCGGCGATCATCGTTGCGGTCGAACCCTTGCCGCTCGTACCGCCGACGTGGATCGTCGCATAGGCGCGATGCGGATCGCCGAGGTTGCGTAGCAGATCGCGGATTCGATCGAGTTTGTACGACGTGCGCGGCGATGTAACTTCATCGATCGTGCCGAGCAGGTAGGCCTCGGCCTCCTCGTAGGTCGAGACTCTAATCATCCGTCGGCTACGCGATCGTTGAGGAGCTCGAGCGCGTGTGGAATGACGGGCAGCACGATGTCCAATGCTTCGGCGACGGCCCGCGGGCTTCCGGGAAGATTGACGATCAGCGTACGATGACGCACGCCGGCAAGAGCACGCGAGAGCATCGCCGTCTTCACGCCGGCGAATGAGACCATCCGAATGGCCTCGGCGATCCCCGGAACTTCGTAGTCCAATACGGCCGCGGTAGCCTGCGGCGTGCGGTCGCGCGGACCGAGCCCCGTGCCGCCGCTGGTAAGGACGAGATCGGCGAGATGTGAGTCGGCCAGCTCGATCAGCGCGGCTTGCAGCGCGGCCGGATCGTCGGGCATCACGCTCTCGCGGGCAAGCGCGTAGGCGTCACCGAGCCGCTCTTTCATCACGGGAATGCAGAGGTCGGCGCGCTCTCCCGAGGCGGCGCGATCCGAAAGCACGATCAGCGCAACCCGAAATTTCACTTAGTCTTCTTAAGCAGCCGCACCGATTCGATCGTGATGCGCCTGTCCAATGCCTTCGCCATGTCGTAAATCGTGAGCGCCGCAACGGCCGCCGCCGTCATCGCCTCCATCTCGACGCCGGTCTGCGCGCTCGTGCGCGCCTCCGCCTCGATCGCGAGTGCGCCGTCGGGTCGCCAGCTGAAGCTCACGGCCACGCTCGTCAACGGCAACTGATGCGCGAGGGGGATCAACGTCGCCGTGCGCTTGGCCGCAAGAATGCCCGCGATCTGAGCGACCGCGAGGGCGTCGCCCTTGGCGAGCGTCGCCTCGCGAATCGCGGCGTGCGCGGCGGCGTTCATGCGGACGATCGCTTCGGCGGATGCGAAGCGTGAGGTAATCCTCTTTGCGGAGACATCCACCATCGCCACGCTGCCGTCCGCAGCAACGTGCGAGAGCTTCATCGCCGGGGCGCGCTCTGAAATCGAGCCCAGATTAGGCAGAGCAGCGCCAGGAACCACATGATCACGAGATGCGTGACGTGGTGTGCGTGCGCCGTGCCCGACTCCGTGAAATAGTTGATCGTGCCGGTGCCGTAGAGAATTCCGAGCACGAAGAAGACGACTGCCAAAACGATGGCGATGACTCTCATGTTATAACTCCTTTTCGCGCCAGCACGAAACAGACGGAACCGACGAGCACGCAATACCAACCGAATGGGCGCAAGTCGT
Source organism: Candidatus Cybelea sp. (assembly GCA_049285355.1). GTDB lineage: Bacteria > Vulcanimicrobiota > Vulcanimicrobiia > Vulcanimicrobiales > Vulcanimicrobiaceae > Cybelea. Next base: position 3,147 of record JBAPZS010000395.1, read on the forward strand.
TCGAACGAAAATAACGCGTTAGAAAAGCGACCGAGAGATATGCGGCGACGCCCGCAACGATGCCGCCCGCGATCGCCTGAACGAGCTCCAGGTGGGCCTCCGGTGCGAAAAGCTTGGGAACTTCGAGCAGCCCGGCCGCCAGAATCACCGGAGTCGCGAGCAGAAACGAAAAACGCGCGGCGTGTTCGTGATCGAGGTCGCAGAGCAATCCGGCGACCATCGAACTTCCGGAGCGCGAAATTCCCGGTAAGAGTGCTAAGGATTGTGCGAAGCCGATGAAGATGCTCGCGGGATAGCCGAGCCGGTCGAGCGGTTTGCCCGCTCCTTTCGAACCTCGCTCCTGGAGACGGCGCAGAGCCTCACCGGCAAACATAATGAATCCGTTGATTACGAGAAAGAGCGCCGCAGGACCCGGCGAGCCGAAGAGCTGCCGAACGGGATGTTCGAAGACGAGACCGAGAATGCCGACCGGAATCGTGCCGACAACGAGAAGCCAGCCGATTCGCTCGTCGGGGTCGGCGCTCAGGCGTCCGCGCACGGCGCTTTGGACGAGGGCACGAACGATGGCATGCCACTCGGACCGGTAGAAGACGATGAGCGCGAGCGCCGTTCCCAAATGCAGCACGACCACGAAGGCGAGAAACGAGGCGCTGGAGCGGTCGACGTTATGCCACTGCAGCAACGCCGGAATCAAAATCGTATGACCGAGGCTCGAGATCGGAAAGAGCTCGCTGACGCCTTGCACGAGCGCTAGCACGAGCGCCTGTAAGAAGGTCATCGCCGGGCGTTAGCTTTACGCTCTGGGGCGGCCTGCGTCACCATGCGACGAACTTCACGCTAAAGATGGCGTTGGCGGCGACCGGTTTGCAATCGCGCAGGCCCGGCGCGTAGCGCGCGTCGCGCGCCATCGACACGGCAACGAGATCGAGCGACGAGTTGCCCGTGCTCTGAGTAACGTTGGCGCCGAGCACCTGTCCTTGCGTATCGAGTTGCACGGAAACCACGGCATCGCCGGTGGTAGCGTCGGCCCGGACCGACGCCGGAATATCGGGCGGTGACGGCGTGGCGACGACCGCGGCCGCGGCATTCGGATCGGTGCAACCGGCCTTGGCAACGGCCGGCGG
>JBAPZS010000396.1:0-7097 GCA_049285355.1 Candidatus Cybelea sp.
GAGCACTTTACGACCTTGGAAGCGGTGCAGTTGCCTTCGCGTAGCGGATTGCTTAAGTCCGTCGTACGCTTTACCTGCGGACGACTCTCACTCGCCGTCGTCGCGATCGGAACCGTCTTCATGGTTCTGGTCTTCTTCGTGATCGAGTACAACTCGGCGCATTTGGGCCTCTATCCCATCGTGCTGCAAGATAATACCGACGTCGTACAGGCCGTTCCGGGAACCACCCCCACCGCCGGCTTGAGAACCGGCGACCGCATCGACTTGCAAGCCCTCTCGCCGCAGGAACGCTTCGCTCTGCTTCGCGGAACGCACGCCGGCGAACGGCTCGTCCTGCGTGCGCGCCGCGACTCTCGAAGCTTTACGGCAACGCTCTCAGCGGGCTCACCGGACTACTCGCGCCGCGCGACCCTGACTCGCGACCTCGGGGTTCCCGTCAGCTTCTTCCTTCTGCTTGCGCTTGCGAGCGCGCTGCTCTTGGTACGGCCGCGACCGATTACGCTCGCGTTCTACATCTACACGATCTTGATGCTGATCAAGATCAATCAGGCTGCGCTCGATCTTGCGAACTGGCCCATCAACGTCGTGAGCGACCTGGCGATTCAAGTCGTCTACCCGCTCGCGCAGCTGATGATCCTCGTCTTCGCCCACCGGCTCTACGGGCGCCCGAGCCGAGCGTGGCCATGGATCTTCGGCAGCGCCGTCGCGCTCTCGCTCCTCGTCTTTATCCTTTGGGTGGATCCGATCGTCTGGACGGTCTTTCAGCGGTACGGCATTCCCGGACCCACAAACCTTTTCATGAGCCTCAGCGACACCGCGCTGCTCGTAGTCGTCATAAGCGGGCTCGCCTACATCGCGTCGGGCGCGACCGCGCTCGATCGCGGGCGCGTCACCTGGGTTATCGCGGGCATCGCACTCGCGCCGATCCTCGATCTCGCGTGGGCCCTCGCGAACGTCCTCAGCACCTTCGTCGGCAACTCGTCGGTTGCGATTCTCGATCTCCAAGATTGGACGATCGTGCTGCTTCCGTGGTTCAATCTCATCGGCTCGATTTTCGTACTCTACGGCTTTCTCTCGGAACGCGTCGTCGATTTCCGTTTCGCGATCGGCCGTGCCGCCGTCTACGCCGCGATCACGGCGCTCCTACTGCTGCTCTTCGGCACCCTCGAGTGGGGCGCCGAGCAGCTCTTCGAGAGCACGCAGCCGGCAATTTACATCAGCCTCTTTGCGGCGCTCATCATTGGGTTCTCGCTCAACGCGCTTCACGGGCGAATCGAGGACCTTTTGAATAACGTCTTCTTCCGCGAACAGCGGCACGCGGAGGAGGCGCTACGGCATGCCGCACGCGCCCTGGCGAATACGTCTTCCGAGAAGACCCTAATCGAGTTTCTGGTCGACGAGCCGATTCGCGTGCTCGGTCTACGCTCCGCGGCGCTCTTTCTCGCGCCATCGCCCGGCGCCGCTTTCGAACGAACCGCCGGCCGCGGTTGGACGCGCGTGGAAGCCGAGCGCATCGACGCCGAGGATCCGCTCATTGTCGAGCTGCGAGCCGATCGCGCTCCCGTCGTGCTCGACGGACGACCCCGCGCTGCGACCATCCTGCCGGGAGGTGCGAAGGCGCCGTCGCTCGTCGTCCCGCTGCTCATGCGCGGCAACGTGTTTGGTTTCGTTCTCTACGGGGCTCGCAACAACGGCGTTCTGCTAACCGCCGACGAGCAGAGTCTGCTGGAAGCGATCGCGCGCAGCGCCGGCGCCGCCTACGACCACATCGATGCCGACCGCTCGCACACCCGCATCCGGCGGCTCGAAGAGCGCTTGCGCGAGCTGGGCGCGGCGATACCGGAATAGCGCCTACGCCGTTGCCTTTACGCGGTTGGGATCCACCTTGACGCCGGGGCCCATCGTGCTGGCCAGCGTGACGCTGCGAAGATAGGTGCCTTTCGCCGCGGAGGGCTTCGCCCGAACGATGGCATCGAGCAGCGTCGTAACGTTCTCGATCAAGTGCTCCTCCTCGAAGCCTGCCTTCCCGACGATCGTGTGGATGATGCCGGTCTTATCGGGGCGGAATTCCACCTTACCGGCCTTGATGTCGCGAATCGCCGCGCCGATGTTCGGCGTTACGGTGCCGGCTTTGGGGTTGGGCATCTTCTGCGCGAGGATGCGTCCCAGCTCTTTGCCGACCGAGGCCATCATATCGGGCGTCGCGACGGCAACGTCGAAGTCCATAAAGCCGCCCTTGACCTTGTCGATGAGATCCTGGTCGCCGACGACGTCGGCGCCGGCCTCTTGCGCGGCCTTCGCGTTGTCGCCCTTCGCAAAGGCGATGACGCGTACCGTGCGGCCGGTTCCGTGCGGCAGCAACACCGTGCCGCGAACGTTCTGATCGCTCTTCTTGGGATCCACGCCGAGCCGAATGTGCGCCTCAACGGTCTCGTTGAACTTCGCGTTGGCGTTCTTTTTGAGAATCGCGATCGCTTCGGGCGTTGAAAAGAGCCGCTTCGAGTCGAAGCTCGCGGCCAAAGTCTTGAAACGCTTTCCGTGGTGCTGCGGCATCTTACGCCTCCACCTCGACGCCCATCGAACGCGCCGTCCCGGCAACGATCTTCTTAGCGGCGTCAATGTCGTTGGCGTTGATATCGGGCATCTTCACCTTTGCGATATCTTCCAGCTGCTTTTGGGTCAGCTTACCAACCTTATTGCGGTTGGGCTCTTTGCTGCCGGACTCGATCTTCAGCGCTTGCTTGATGAGAAACGATGCCGGCGGGGTCTTCGTGATAAACGTAAAGGTGCGGTCCTCGAAGACCGTGATCTCCACCGGAATGATCATGCCCGCCTGCGACTGCGTTCGCTCGTTGTACTGCTTGCAGAAATCCATGATGTTGAGCGAGTACGGTCCGAGTGCCGGACCGATCGGCGGGGCCGGCGTCGCCTTGCCCGCGGGAATCTGTAAGCCGATCTTGCCTACGACTTTTTTAGCCATCTATCTCTCCTTGCGAATCGCTATGAACGTTTCTCCCCCTCGATGCCTCGGGAATCGGCGCCGGGGTATCGCGCCCTCCCTCTCATGCTGAGCCTGTCGTCTTAGACCTTCTCGACTTGGAAGAACTCCAGCTCGACCGGCGTTTCGCGGCCGAAGATCGAAATCAGCGCGCGCAGGCGCTCCTTCTCCGGTGCGATCTCGTCGACGACGCCGGTGAAGTCGAAGAACGGTCCCGACGTGACCTTGACGCGATCGCCCTTCTTGAAGTCGATCTTGAGCTTGGGCGCCTCGATGCCCATCTGCTTGAGGATCGTCTTGACTTCTTTGTCTTGCAGCGGCACGGGCTTCTCGCCCGGCCCGGGGCTGCCGACAAAGCCGGTGACGCCCTGCGTGTTGCGCACGACGTACCAGGACTGATCGTCCATGATCATCTCGACGAGCACGTAGCCCGGGAAAACCTTCTTGGGCGTGATCTTGCGCTTGCCGTCCTTGAACTCGACTTCGTCTTCCATCGGGACGAGCACGCGAAAGATCTTGTCCTGCATGCCCATGGAATGGATCCGGCGCTCGAGGTTGGCCTTGACCTTGTTCTCGTAGCCCGAATACGTGTGAACGACGAACCAGTTCCGATCGTCCTTCGGCTTGGGCGCGACGGTTTCGGCCTCGGCGTCGATCTCGCCCGAGGGCTCCTCGATCTCGGCGGCGGGCTCCTCGAGGATCTCTTCGGTGGGGATCTTTTCAGTTGCCTCGGCCGGATCGCTCACCTGGGTATCGTCAATCACGGGCGGGTCGATGGGCGTCTGATCGACCGAAGCTTGTTCGGTCGGAGTTTCGTCGGCGACGGGCTCGATGTCGTACATGCTCTGCATTATCCGGTGACGGGGTGGATTAGACCGAAGAGCCATCCGAAGAACTGGTCGACGACGAACGTGAACAACCCGATCCCGACCACCAGCGCAATCGTTAGGATGGTTGCCGAGATCCACTCTTCACGCGTCGGCCACGTGACTCGTCGCAGCTCCATGATGACGCCACGAATGAAATCGCCGCCTGCCATCGACTGGGCCGTTCGCTTTTGCTGTTCGTTCACCAATGGTTCACCTTAAATCGGTCATCCTGAGCTTGTCGAAGGATGGCAGGGCGGACAGGACTCGAACCTGCAACAACTGGATTTGGAGACCAGGACTCTACCAATTGAGCTACCGCCCTATCTGGTTTCCCTGTGCGGCTTGTGGCAACGGCAGAAGCGGCAATACTTGCTGAGCTCCAGCCGGTCCGTGGTCTTTTGCTTGTTCTTCTGCGTGTTATAGTTCCGGCGCTTGCACTCCGTGCACGCCAGAACGACCATCACGCGCGTCTCTTTCTTTGCCATTCGTCTCTATCAGAACATGAATAAAACGGACCCGCAGTCCGTTCGAACACTTATGCTAGCACATCCCCTCGCCCCCCGCAACGACCCGAACCAAGCAAGCGACGTTGCGGTGGTGCGCCCGGCCCGAATCGAACGGGCAACCTTGGGCTTAGGAGTCCCCTGCTCTATCCAGTTTGAGCTACGGGCGCGCATCTTCTCCGCTCTTTTTTACAAGGGTTTCCAGATCGTTGCCTGGTTCTCGATTGTCTTGCCTGAGCTCGTCCGCTCTCACCTCCGATCGCTCGAGCTTGCGCCTGGCAGAGCGCCCCGGCCGAGGCTATTTACCGCCCGTTCTTGGACGCAGGCAACGGCGTGACCGTACACGTTCAGCGTCGTCGGGGGCGACGCATGCCCGAAGTGGCTGAAACGGTCCGGTGGTCGGCGAGGGCTAGCCCTGATCTTCGTACAGCCCGCGGCTGAGCAGCTTGTCCCGGCCCGCGTAGCGCGCCGCGGCCGCGGAGTCGCATTCCCTCGGCGGCCTTGAGTAGCTTCGCAACTTGGTCGACGGATAGGGCTCGCGCCGACGATTCCGTCGCCCTCGGAGACAAATAGATGCATTAGTGCACCTACTATCAGAGCGAAAACGAGATCGGACACTGCGCTAAGATCGCGTGTAGATAAACTCTGCTGGATCCGGGAAAGTTGGTCCTGGAATCAAACGCGCCGCCCACTGCGAACACACTAAAGCATGCAAAGGGTCAGTATTGCGCTAGTCGGTTAGATACGAGAAGGGACCGCTTCAAAGCGACCCCCTGTTGCTCTGGCACGCCGAGAGGCATTACCAATCGTCCCAACTGAGCTCTGTGCTGGAACGGCAAGTATACCACGGAACGGCGTCAAGCGCCGCAAAGCCAAAACTAGACCTTGCTCAGGATTCCTCTAGATAGGTCGACAGGGCGTGACGTTTCGGGGCACCCCTAACTTTTTATGAGAGACTCCAGGGAGCATGAGCACCGTTGGCTACAGTAGAGCGCGGCGAGATCAAGCGCCTTGCGATCTCTGCGCCCGTCTCAGTGCTGTAGCGGGGAGCTTCGAGGCGACTCTCGAATCGACACGCCGCTAAGCTCACACGGGAGACGGGATGATACGGTTGTTCTCTCGCCGCGGCGCTTTAGGCGTTTGCGCGGCGCTTATAATGCTCGTCGGTTGCGGCGGATCACAGTCGATGCCTTTGGGGCAAACAACGAGCTCTGAGGGGGTCGCAGCGGCGCAAGCGCGACCAGCGACCAGCTCGGATTCTGATTTGCTCTATGGATCGACCGGAAGCGGTAAGGTTTTTGTTGCGACCTTCCCTCAAGGGAAGTATATCGGCACGCTGCACGTTCCCGGCGGGAAGTCTGTTGGACTCTGTTCGGACAAGAGCGGCAACGTTTTCGTCCCCGCCCAGAGCAGCGGTTTAGCCACAATCTATGAGTTCAACCACGACGGGCAACTGATCGCCGGGCTAAGCGACCCCGGCCCGGCAATGGGTTGCTCCGTGGACCCGCTAACGGGAAATCTTGCCGTTGCGGACGGGAAGAGTGGCGTCGCTGTTTATGCGAACGCCCAGGGAGGGGCGACGATGCTCACAAGCTCGCCCGCGTACTCTTGCACTTATGACGAGAGCGGAAACCTTTTCGTCGGCGAGTCCTTCAACCTCGTCGGCTTAGGCGAATACCCGAAAAAAGGCAAATTTAAGAGCATTTCACTCAAGACGATCGGTGATGCCAACGACCACGGCACCAACATTCAATGGGACGGGAAGTACGTGGCTGTGACCTACTTGCCCAGCAAGGGCAACATTACCGTGTACCGAGTGAAGGTGTCGGGTTCGTCCGGAACTATCGCGAGCACAGTCACCCTTGACAGCAAAACGAAGGCGGAGAGCGGCTACGAACCTTTCTCTTGGATTCAAGGTAAAGACATCGTCTTGCCGATCTCGCAAAACGGACAGCATCTCGGGATGTGGGGATATCCCAAGGGCGGTAAGATCAAAGAGAACATCTCCGCTCAGGGCTTCACGGTTCTTGGGGAGACAGTAAGCGTAGCAACGCAATAGCCCCTGGTCAGCCTCGCGACCCAAAAGGCAACCGACCATAGGAGTACCCTACTCTATCCAGGCGGCAAAAACCGAAATCGCTATAGCTTCGTTTGCAAACTGGGAGGGGCAGCGGGTAGGCTGCCCGTCCCTCATTTTGTTCGCCAATACTCTAGAAGGGCAGATCCGGCTTTGCCACCGCCCTGGTCACGAGCTTTCCCGCGGCGCGGCTCGCTGCTTTCGCGCTCCGGCCCACCTCTTCGTTCCGCTTTACGTTTGACGGCGATTCGTTGTAGTTCAGAGTGTAGTCCCAAACGCGGTCGAGCCCCTTCACCCCCCGAGCCTTAGCGTGCACGTACTCGCGGATCGAACGGGTGTCTTCCGACGGCAGCCCCAGGTCCATCGGCGGCTTAAGCCTGGCGCGCCCGACCCTGTGAAGTACCCAAATCCGGCCGGTTAAGGGATCGCAAAAGCATTTACTTCCCCACGCCAACAGTTCGCCCGGGTCCTTCATCTTGCCGTAGAAATCATAAACGCGACCTCCGGTCCCCATTGGCTGGTAATAGGCTGGGGTAATGAAATTCGAGACGACCACGCCATTGATCAGATACGCTGTGCCGCTGTCTTGACATGGATCACACACCTCCACGTTATAAAGCACGCGCTTCGTCTCGGTCTTAGATACCGGG
>JBAPZS010000397.1:0-17220 GCA_049285355.1 Candidatus Cybelea sp.
GCACGAAGGCGCCCTCGTGGCCGGGGCGCCGACGGTTGGCGTCCTAGGCGGTGGGCACCACCGGTTCTTTCCCTCGCGCAACGTCGGGCTCGCCGAGCGAATGCTCGGCTGCGGAGGCGCCGTCCTCTCCCCGTACCCGCCCGAGCAGGAGAGCCGCCCCCACCAGTTCCTGGAGCGCAACGGGGTGGTAGCCGCACTAGCCGATGCCGTCTTGGTCATCGAGGCGCCGGCACGAAGCGGCGCTCTCAATACGGCCGGCTGGGCGGCCGGCCGGGTGCCGGTGTTGGCGGTGCCCGGAGATATCGATCGCAAACACGTTGCCGGCTGCCTCGCATTGATTCGCGACGGCGCGACCCTGGCGCGCAGCCCATCGGACGTCCTCGAGGCGTTGGGGCGTCTCAACCTCACGCCCGCCGCCGGCATCACGTACTCCGCGGCCGACACAACGAGCGCGGCGTTACTGCGGTCGCTCGAAGACGGACCGCTCGACTTCGATGCAATTGCCGACCGCTGCGGTCTCTCGGCGGCGGCGACGCTCTCCGCGCTCGCGCGGCTCGAGCTTGATGGGATGGTCGAATCGAGAGGCGCGACGAGCTACGCGCGGGTCGGAGTTCTACTAGGCGGCGAAGAGCATGCGTGATGCTGGACAGCGCACTGCGGACCTTCGGCGATGCGGCGATCTCCGCCGCGAAACGGCGCTATCCCGATAGCTCGGTCTCCGTCGGTTTCGAAGCGCCCCGTCGTCAAGAGTTTGGCGACTTTGCTTCGAACGTCGCGTTTTCGCTGGCAAAGATCGCCCGGCGCCCGCCCCAAGCGGTTGCCGAGCAGCTCGCCGCCGACGTGCGGCTGGAGGCGCCGGAGCTCGGAGACCTCTTTACCTCGATCGAGCCGGTCGCGGGGTTCCTCAATCTGCGACTCGCACCTCGAGTCTGGCAGCACGAACTCGGACAAATTCTGCGCGAGGGCGAGCGCTTCGGCGCCGCACCGTCCAATGGAGTGCGCGTCTCGCTCGAGTTCGGCAGCGCGAATCCAACCGGGCCGCTCGTCGTCGTTCAGGGACGCTCGATGTCGATCGGCGCGACGCTCGCAAACGCGATGCGCTTTCGCGGTTACGACGTGTTCGTCGAATGGATCGTAAACGATGCAGGCGGCCAGCTCGACGCGCTGGGCCGTTCGATTTACGCGCGTTACCGCCAGCTTTTCGAACCCGGTTTCCCGCTGCCGCCCGACGGCTATCCCGGCGAATATCTCGTACCCGTCGCACAACGCATCCGCGAGCGCGACGGCGAGCGTTGGCTCTCGGTGCCGGAGGACGAGCGGCTGCGGTTCTTCGCCACGGCCGGCCGCGACGAACTCGTCGCGGAGCAGCGGCGCACGGCGGAGCGCTTCGGCATCCAGTACGATCGTTGGCAGAGCGAGCGCGAGTTGCACGAAACCGGCAAAGTACGCGAAGGCATCGAGCACCTTGCGGAACTCGGACTAACGTACGAGGAGGACGGTGCGCTCTTCTTTCGCGCGACGCACTTCGGGGACGACAAGGATCGCGTGCTGCTGCGAGGGGACGGCCGCCCGACCTATTTTTGCATGGACGTCGCGTATCATTATCAGAAGCTCAAAGCGAGCGATCGCGTCGTCGACATCCTGGGGCCCGACCATCACGGTTACATCGAGCGGCTCAAAGGCATCTCCGCGGCGCTCGGCTATCCCGGCCGGCTTGAAGTAGTCATCGCGCAACAGGTGGCGCTCATGCGCGGAAGCGAGCAGGTCGCGATGAGCAAACGCGCCGGAGAGATCGTCACACTCGACGAGATTATCGACGAAGTCGGCACCGATGCCGCGCGCTTCTTCTTTATCATGCTCTCGGTGGAGTCGCCGCTCACCTTCGACCTGCGGCTGGCCGTCGAAAAAGAGAACGAGAACCCCGTCTACTACGTCCAATACGGCCACGCGCGCATTGCGTCGGTGTTGCGCCGCGCACTCCCCGAAGACGTCGAGGCCGCGCGTACGGCGTCGCTGGCGTCCCTGGCGCACCCCGCCGAGCTCGCGTTGATGCGGCGTTTGACCGAGTTTCCGAGCGTACTCAAAGGCGTCGTCGAGCGGCTTGCGCCCCATCGCTTGGCGCGGTATGCGCGCGACGTGGCATCGGAGTTTCACCAGTTTTATACCGAGTGCAAGATTCTGGCCGACGAGCGTGAGACGCGGCTTGCGCGTCTGGCGCTCGCTCTGGCGGCAAAAAGCGTGCTCGCGCGTACCCTGACGCTTGCGGGCGTCAGCGCGCCCGACTCGATGTAGCCCGACACAAGGACGCTAGTGTCGGGACCGTCGGGAATGTCCGGACTCTTCGCGGCGCTTTGGCTGCTCGGCGTGTACGCGGCCGCACCGGCGTTACGTACGAACGATCGCGGCCGATACGACGTCGCCGACCGGCTGCGCGACGCGCTGATCGTCGGCATCGCGATACCATTCGTGCTCGGCCTGCTCCACTTGCTCTATCCCGTGGCCTGTTGGGCGGCCTTGGCGCTCTGCATCGCAGTCGCTCGGCTGCGCGACCCTGCGGGGCGCAGTCGCTCCCGCGCCGCCGCGCCCCATCTTCCATACACGCTGATCGCAGCCTTGCTGCTGGTCTCGTGGCCGCAGCTGATGCGCCCGCTTCTCGACGGCGACTCGCTCTCTTACCATCTTCCCAACGCAGCCGTTTGGGCGCAGACGCATTCGCTGTGGAACACCGCGACGCGATACTGGTGGTATCCTCCAGGCTCGGAGCTCTTCGCAAGCGCGCTCTACACGGTGGGCGGACCTTTTGCGGTGCCGTGGAGCGGATTTTGTGCGCTCGCGCTTCTTGGTTTTCGCATCGCTGCCTGGGCGCGCGAGACATCGGGCGTCGTACCGGCTTCCGATGCGCTTGCGGCCGCGACGGTCAGCGCCTACCCGCTCGCCATTCAAGGCGGAACGCTCCAAAACGACGTCTGGCTTGCGGCCTTCTTCTTGGAAGCGCTGTGGTCGCTACGAACGAGCCCGGTAGCGCCCGGCGCGCAGCGCGCACTCGCGATTACGGCCCTGGTCAAGCCGCAAGGGTGGATCTTCGCGGCGATCGCGCTGCTGGTATCGCGGGCACGCGCGAGCCTCTGGCTCGCCGCATTTACGGCGCTCGGAGTTTGGGTTGCGCACGACGCGATTCTGTGGCAGAGCGCCGGCGCTTCGCCGGCGCCCGGGCTCGTTGCCGGCGCGCTCTACGGTTCGACGATTCTCGCGCACGGCGCGGCGGCGCTCGTCTTGCTTGTCTTCGTTGCGCTACGCTTCTCGCCGTTCGCGCTCGCCGCACTCGGTGCGGCGTTGCTGGGTCCTTTGCTCGCGCGACGCGATCGAGCGCTGGGCTGGGCCGCGCTCGCCTCCGTCTTGCTCTTCCTCGTTTTACCGTTCGGTTACGCAACCAACGTCGCGCAACTCGCAAACGGCAACTCGTTGCGCTTTGCCGCGCCGGCAATCGCGGTGGGAGCGATCATCTTAGCGGGCTTCATCCGTCGCATCCCGTTCGTCGCCCTGCCCTTACTCTGGATCTCGACGATCTACGGCTGCGCCTACGTGCTGGCGATCTTTTGGAACGACAACTCGACACACGTGGCGCTCGCGATCGCGGCCGTGGCCGTCGTCGTTGCGGCGGTCGCCAATCTGCGGCGGCTTACGTGGCCCAACGCGCTGGCCTTCGGGCTCGGTGTCCTGTTGTCAACGCATCTCGCCGCGCGCCACGCGATCGACTACTACAACGACGCGCTGAGCGTCAACGGAGTATCGCCCGGCGTCTACCGTTGGATCGCGCAAAGCCAACCTGCCGCAGTCGCCGGCTGGGGGCTGCGGTTGGGGGTCGTTAACGTCCTAGCTCCGCGCACCCGCACGTTCGACGTGTCCGATGCGCAACCGTGCGGGGAGGCGCGCAGCGATGGCGCGCTTCTCGTCGCGGTCGCGCAAAGCGATCTCCCGTCGCAAACGAACGCGCGACGGCTTAGCGCGGCGCGTGCGTGCGGGCAGATTCTCCACCAGGACGCGATCGGGGTGGTTACTCGCCCGTAAGCGCTAGCGCTGCGCAAGTGGCTTGCAAAGCAAGCGGCGCTCGGTGCGATAGCCGCTACGCTCGTAGAGCGCGCGCGCGGCCGCGTTCTCTTCGGTCACCATGAGCGCCACGTGCGGAAGGCCCTGCCGTCTTGCCTCGTCTTCGGCCGCCGCCAAAAGCGCCGTGCCGGCACCGCTGCGTTGCCACTTAGGCTCGACGGCCATGTACGCAATGAAGCCTTGACGCAGCAGCGTGACTTCGTCCGGAAGCGAGTCGAGCAAAAGCAGAAAGCCGACACGCTCTTCGTCCTCCTCCGCGACGAATGTCAGATGCGGCTGACTCTCAACGATGGTGAAGAGCCGCTCGAAGGCGATGCCCGCCTCCGCCTCCGTCGCCGGACGCAGGCTGCCGATGCTCGATGCTACGGAACGCCGCCCCAGCGCGGCTATGAAATCGCGGTCGGCGCAAGCCACGGCGTCCGACGCCGCGCCGCGCCGCACCTTGACGGTCATGCGCGTCGCGAGCCCGGATCGGTAATCGGGAGGCCGTCGCGGCAAAGCGGACATTCCGCTGCGTCGTAGGAGACGATCGGCAGTTGCAAGACTGCGAGCGCCGGTATTTTGTCATCCTGACCTTGTCGAAGGACAATCGGCGTTCGCGCGACGATGACGCCTACGCCGATCACGCGCGCGTGGCGAGCCTCTACGACGTCGATTACTTCGCAAACCGAGAGCCCCGTCGTGACGACGTCTTCGACGACGAGCGCGCGATCCGAAGATCCCAACGTGAAACCGCGGCGGAGCGTCGGAACGCCGTTCTCCTTCTCGACAAAGATGGCTTTGGTTCCCAGCTGCCGCGCGACTTCGTACGCGAGAAGGATACCGCCGACGGCGGCGCCTACGACGATCGTCGGCTTCGCATCGGCAAAGTGCACGGCCAGCAGTTGCGCGACGCGTTCGAGCAGTACCGGATCCTCGAGAACTCGGAACTTTTGTACGAAGCGATCGCTGTGGCGGCCCGAGCTCAGACGGAAATGGCCCTCTAACAGCGCCCCGCGCCGCGCCAACTCCGCCGGTAGATCGAGTTGCGGCGCGCTCACGCGCGTACGCTCATCTCCTCCAAAATTGCTTTGGCTGCCGCGACGGGATCGCCGGCCTCAACGATCGGCCGTCCGACAACGATGTAGTCCGAGCCGGCGGCAGCGGCCTGTGCCGGCGTCGTGACGCGCTTCTGATCCGCGTGCGCGCTGCCGGACGGCCGGATACCCGGCGTCAGCGTAAGAAAGTCTTCACCGAAGAAGCGCTTGAGATCGCGCACTTCGTGCGCGCTGCAGACGACGCCCGCGCAACCGGCATCGCGAGCCAGCGCCGCCAGGCGGATCGCGTTTTCGGCCGGACCTCCTTGCAAGCCGAGCTCGTTGAGATCCTCGGGCGCAATGCTCGTGAGCAGCGTTACGGCGAAGACGTGCGGCGGCGCGATGCCGAGCTGCGCGGCTCGTTCGGCGGCCGAATCGACCGCGACGCGCATCATCTCCAGTCCGCCGAGCGCGTGGACGTTAAGCAGTTGCACGGTCGGGCGCACGAGCTGAGCGACCGCGGCGCCGACGGTCCGCGGGATGTCGTGCAGCTTTGCATCGACGAACGTGCGTACGTCCCGCATCTCGCAGTACGAAAAGATGCGCTCGGGATAGCCGCACAGCGCTTCGAGGCCGATCTTTACGATGACGTCCAGCTCGTAGAGCTGGTCGACGAGCCGTTCGGCGTCTTCTGCACGCGGTACGTCCAGAGAAACGATTAACTGCGGGGCCATTGATTCAACCTTCATCTCCTTCGTGCTGATGCGCGGTAGCGATCTCGACGTTCGCCCGTCCGACGATCTCGGTAACCGATCCGAGGTTGCGCCGGCCGAGATATGTCTGCAGTTCCGCTGCGATGCGCTCGGGGATGCGCGGGTCGGTGAAGTTCGCCGTCCCGATCGAGATAGCCGTCGCTCCGGCGAGAAAGAACTCGAGCGCGTCGGTCAGATCCTCGATCCCGCCCTGGCCGATGATGGGAATGCTCACGGCGCGCGCGATCTCGTAGACGGCGAGTACCGCAATGGGCCGAATCGCGGGTCCCGAGAGTCCGCCGGTGATATTACCCAAACGCGGCTGCCACGTCTCCACGTCGATCGCCATGCCGCGCACGGTGTTGACCACCGCTAGCGCGTCGGCGCCCGCAGCCTCCGCTTGGCGCGCGATCGCAACGATATCGGTGACGTTCGGCGAGAGCTTGACGATGAGCGTCTTATCGGTCGTGCCCCGCGCCGCCTCGACGACTCTCGCCGTAAGGTCCGGATCGCAGCCGAACGTCTCACCCTCACTCGCGACGTTGGGGCACGAGACGTTCAGTTCGACGGCCTCGACCTCGTCGCGCGCGGCCAAGCGCTCGCATACGTACGCGTAGTCGTCGATCGAAAACCCGGCGACGCTCCCTACGATCCTGCACGGCCTGTTCGCGTATTTGTGCAGCTCCCGTTCGAGGTACCACTCGATGCCGGGATTCTGAAGCCCGATTGCATTGAGCATGCCCGCCGGCGTGTGCACGAGCCGCGGTGTCGGATTTCCCAGACGCGGAAATCGCGTAACGCTCTTAAGCACGATCCCGCCAATCTTCGAGAGGTCGGCGAAGGGCGCAAACTCCTCGCCCGATCCGTAACATCCACTGCCCATCAGCGTCGGATAGGCCAGTTCGAGCTTACCAATCCTGGTTGCTAGACTCGGCTGCGCGTTCACCATCGCAGCTCGTCCGACCAAAAGACGGGGCCCTCCTTGCAGATGCGCGCGTAGACGACGTCGCTGCCGTCGGCCTCCACGGGCGGAAAGCTCGGCGCTTGCGCGCTCGTACTCGCAAGCGGAACGACGCATCCCCAGCATCCGCCGACGCCGCAACCAAACGTCTCTTCCAATGCGAGCTGCGCGCGCATTCCGAATCCGCTCGCGATGCTGCCTACGCGTCGCAGCATCGGCGATGGACCGCATGCGTAGATTGCTTCCGGCCGTCGAGAGCGCTCCAGCACGTCGGTGATGAATCCGCGCTCGCCGCGCGTGCCGTCGTCCGTCGTCACGATCAGCTCACAGCCGGCGTCAGCGAAGCGGTCGGCGTCGACGAGAAGCTCGGCCGTTCGCGCACCGTAGAAGAGGCGCACGTGTGCGCCGTTATGCAGCAGCTCACGCGCGCAGAGCCAAACCGAAGCGATGCCGACGCCGCCGGCGACGATCGCGACATCGCGCGCCTCACCCGAGCAATCGAATCCGTTCCCGAGCGGGCCGAAGACGTCGAGCCGGTCCCCGTTTGCCAACGTCGCGAGCTCGCGCGTGCGCTTGCCGGTGACGAAGAAGAGAATGCTCGCGTGCTTGCCTGACCGGTCATAGACGGCAAGCGCCGTTGCGGCCGCTTGCGCGCTCGGCGGAATCGCCATCAGGTACTGACCCGGCCGGGTTGCGTCGGCAAGCTGGGGCGCGTCGAGCGTTAACAGGATGACGCCTTTTGCAGGCTCGCGGCGCTCCTGGACCGTTGTCGCGTAAACGCGGGCATGCACGTCAAGCATCGCCATACTAACGTCAGTTTCTCCGGATTCTCAGAAAAATCTCCGAGAAGCAGTGAACGCTCTTGCTACTGTGACCGTTATACTGTATAGAGAGCGTAGCAAACGAGAAAGGAGGGTTCGGGATGGCAGGTCTTATCGTCTTCAAATCGCTAGCCGACGCACTCAGAGCGGGCTATCAAGTGTACGATCGGACTGCGGATGGATATCTCGTCAGGACTCGCACGGCCGCCGGCTGGGCCATGGCCTTGGTCTCCTGCAAGTAAACACCGTCTTTATTATATGTTAATGCCGCCGGCAACCGACCGGCGGCATTGTTATTTTCCCGGTAAAGATCTTAGCTGCGGTAGTCCGGCGGAGTCGCCGGCTTTTCGATCTCCGGCAACGAACCGGGACGCCATCCGCCGTAGGCCGGTCCAGGTGGAACGGTGTGCTCGGCGTAGCCGGGCGTCGAGACGGTTTGATCCGGTGCGGGGCCAAATCGCTGCCGCGATGCGGGAGCTCCCAGCGTTGCACCGCTGAGTACCGCGCTGATGATCTGCGCGATGCCGACAAACAAGGGGATCAAGCCGCCGAGGAGCCACGGACCCGGCTCTACGATGCCGTTTCGATATCCGATGAAACCGAGTCCGATCAGCAGCGCGAATCCAATGCACGCGACTTGAATGCCTCGGCGCAGTTGCCGCTGCGCGTAGTAGTCGGTTTCGTAGAAAAACTGATTGGCCGACGGATTTGTCGCAGAGCCCGGAACCCAGCCCTTCTTCATCGCTTTCCGCATCTCGCGCGAGTCCGGCGGAGGCGTGAAGCCGCGACGTAACATCTCCATGCGCTCCTGGTGCGCCAGTACGCGCGATACCATCCAGACGGCGCACGGCGCGCCGAAGATAATCAGAAGTGCGAAGAACGCAAAGACGTCAGAGCTGTCCATCTGCTTAGAGTCCCCCGTTGAGCCTGGGGCCCCACCCGTCGAAGGTAGGACGCAGCCCCTGAGCGGAGTTCCGCTCGTCGGGCAGCGCGCACCGATGCCGGCTCCCCCCCGGAAGGGTCTTGTTTAAGATGGTAGTCATTTTGTTGCTTCGAACCTCCGTGATTGTTGCTGCTCTACTTACGGCCGGGCGACCAACATGTTTCGCCGAAAACCCTGGCCGCCGGCGGCCCCTGGCCCGAAACAATTGGGCCGCCTCGCGCGTACGAGTGGCGTGTCGGCACTGTTGGCTGAGGCCCCGCGCATTCGGATGAACGCCGCGCCGGAAGACGGCGAGTTGGTCGCGCGGACATTGGAAGGCAGCCCGGAGGCGTTTGCAACGCTGGTCGAGCGGTACGAGCGGGCGGTCTACCACCTGGCCTATCGTATGCTGCACAACGTCGAAGATGCGCGCGACGCGACACAAGAGGCCTTTTTCAAGGCGTTTCGGAGCCTGCGGACCTTTCGAACGGGCTCGAAGTTCTCGACCTGGATCTTCGCGATCGCCTACCACGCGTGCTGCGACCGGCTGGCACGCCAAAAGCACGACGCGAGCCACGAGCTGCCCGATCGGGCCGACCCGGCGATGGGCCCGGAGCAGCAGACGATTGCCCTGGATGAAGCGAGCCGGTTGCGCTGCGCGATCGAGGCCCTGCCCGAGAAGTATCGCGCGGTCGTCACGCTCTTTCACCTGCAAGGGCGTCAGTACGAGGAGATCGCCAACGTTCTCGGGCTGCCGATGGGCACGGTGAAGACCCATTTGTTTCGCGCCAAGGAGCAGCTTCGCAGGCTTCTTGACGGGATGGAGGTAACGGAATCATGACAATGCACGACGACCAGCGGCTCGACGCTCTGGATCGCGCGATCCTCGGACTTCCGCTAGAGGAACCTCCGCCCGGTCTGCGCTCTGCGATTCTATTAACGACGGCCTATCGTCCGGCGCCGGCCTTCTCCTTTTGGGAGCTGGCGGTTATCGGCGCGCTGGGGGCGGTTGCGGTCTGGCTCATCGCGCTGATCGTCCTCGGCGGCGGCTCGCTTTTCGTGCACGCCGTTACCACGATTGCTTCCACGGCGGCCGTCGCGCTCACGAACATGGCTACCCTCGCCTGGCTTGCAGTGGGCGGGGCAGCGGCAGTTTGGCTCTCACTTTTCACCGGATCCCAACCCGTCGCGGAGGCTTCACACAGGTCCGGACGGAGGAGCGCCCGATAACCTCTCTTCATGGAGAATCGGACGGCGCCGCCACGGCGTCAATATAGGATCCTCGTCATCGAGGACGACGCGGCGATTAGCCGCGTCCTGCAGCTCGAGCTGGAGCACGAGCGGTACGAAGTAGACGTCGCGCGCGACGGCCTCTCCGGGCTCGAAAAGGCCCTTAAAGAACCCGATCTGGTGATTTTGGATCTGATGCTCCCGCGGATGGATGGGATCGAGGTCTGCAAGCGCATTCGCGCCAAGAGCCGCGTGCCGATCATCATGCTCACCGCGCGCGATCGCGTTCCCGACCGCATCGCGGGGCTCGACGTCGGCGCCGACGATTACGTCACCAAACCGTTCTCGACCGAGGAGCTGTTGGCACGCGTACGCGCCCGCCTGCGCGAACGCTCGCCGCAGGGAAACGTGATCGAGTACCGCGACGTCGTCATGGATCGCGACCGCCACGAGGTGCATCGCGCCGGAAAGCCGATCTCGCTCACGGCCAAAGAGTATGCGCTGCTCGAGTACCTGCTCTTGCACCGCAACAAAGTCCACACTCGCGACGAGTTGTTTAACGGCGTCTGGGGAAGCGATTTCCTCGGCGACTCCAACCTCATCGACGTCTACATCCGCTATCTGCGCGGAAAAATCGACGACGGCTTCGACGATAAGCTCATCACCACCGTTCGAGGCGTGGGCTACACGATTAAGGACTAGGCCGGCGTTGTGAGTCTAAAATGGCGTATCGCGCTGGGCTATTCCGTACTCTTGATCGTCGCGATGACCGTGCTGAGCGGCCTCATCGTCTGGCGGTTTCAGCAGATTCTTTACGATCAGGCGGAGACGAGCGTAAATGCGACGATGCGCGCGATCGTGCAGTTCGCGCAGCAGTCTACGACGCCGTTCTCGCTCGAAGACTCGTCGCTCGGCACGCTTCAGTTTCTCTTCAATAGCAGCAATCTCGCGACGTGGAACTCGGCGACCAGCTTCGTGCAGGTAGACTCGATCGACGGTTATCCACTCGCCAAGACCGCAAATCTCGGTGCGCTCACGATACCGACCGATCCAGACGTCTCGCCGCTCCACAACGTCACCTTTCGCCAAATAACCTTAGGCGGGCGCTCGTTTTTAGTCGAAGATCGTTACTTGCAGGAGGGCGCGAACGCCGCGATCATTCACGTCGGCGAACCGCTGGACACGCTGCAGCGCACGTTCGCTCGCGCTCGCGATGCCATCGGAATTGCCTTGGGAACGACCGCCGGCGCGGTGATTCTGCTCTCGATCGTGCTTGCATCGCAGGCCACGACCCCGATCAATCGGCTCTCGCGGGAGATGCGAGAGATTACGTCCGATCGTCTCGCGCTCGCCTCCGAGCCCGCCGCCCTCGAGCGCGAAGGCTCGCTGCGCTCGAGAGGGCGCCATGACGAGATCGGACGGCTTGCGGCGAGCTTCAACGATCTGCTCGCGCGGCTGGCCGAAGCCTTCGCACGCGAGCGCCAGTTCATCTCCGACGCCTCGCACGAGCTCAAGACGCCGCTCACGTCGATCAACGCGAACGCTCAAATGCTCTTGCGCTGGGGCGATCAGAACGAGGCGGTTCGGCGGGAGAGCTTAGAGACGATCGCGCGCGAAAGCGCCGACCTCGCCGGCATGGTGAAGGGTATGCTGACGCTGGCGAAGGCCGATCGAGGCGATGAGATCCCGAAGGAGCCCGTCTCGCTGGCGCAGATTGCGAGCGAAGCGACCCAGAACGCGGCACCGCGCGCCGCCGAGAAGCAGCTTGAGCTGCGCTTCGACCATTCGGCGACTCCGACGGTCTCCGGCGATCCGAATCTCTTACGGCAGATGGTCGGCAACCTCGTGGACAACGCCATCAAGTTCAGCGAGCGCGGTCGCGTAGATGTCCGCGTCGGCAACGACGGGGCGACCGCCTGGGTCGAAGTCGCCGATTCGGGTCCGGGCCTCCCTCAGGAGGAGCTTTCGAATATCTTTGGGCGTTTCTACCGGGCCGATAAGGCGCGCTCGCGCGAGGTGCCTGGGACCGGGCTCGGACTAGCAATCGTCCGGTCGATTGCCCGGGTCCACGGGGGTGAAGCGACGGCGGCCCGGGCGCCGGGCGGCGGAGCGCTCTTCCGCGTCGTTTTGCCGCGCATGGACGTTCCGTTCACCGGGCTCTCATGATGGAGCGCAGCCGCTGCCGATACAATGGGGACGTGCGCGATGGATGGCGGCGGAGAGCGATCGTTACGCTCCTCGCCGCGTTGTGTTCTCTGGCTTTTGCGGCGCCCGCCTGCGCTGACGAACAGTTTGACGTTGGCCCATCGCCCGTACTCAACGTCCACGTTAATCGCGGCAAGGTGACCGTGCAGACGTGGGATCGGCAGCAAGTCCTGATCTCATCCGACAACCCGGTGGACGTGCGCCATTTGGCCGCGTCGGAGGTTGAGCCCGGCATTCCCAAAGAGTTGCAGATCGAAGCGCAGCGCATCGCTACCACGCACGGCCCGGTGGATCTTCCGGCGGAATCGTTCGTCCTGCCGGATCTGTCCGGCAGTCAACACGACGCCGTCATGGCGGTCGGAACGGGAAACGTGACGATCACGATTCCGCGCAACACCGCAATGATCGTCGCGCACGTGCGCGCCGGCCACCTCACGATTGACAACTATCACGGCATCTTCGTGACTCGCGTCCGGTCCGCGAGCATCTCGCTCAATCACGTCGGCGGCACCGGATTCGTCGAATCGCTACGCGGGCGTATCGTCGCAACCGATTCGACGTTCGATCGGCTGCGCGCGCGAACGGCGGTGGGAGACATGCTCTTCCAGAGCTGTACCGCGCAACAGATTGAAGCGACGAGCACTTACGGATCGATCGTCTACGATGACGGACAGTTCCAACCGGGCCTCGCACGTTTTGAATCCGACCACGGCAACGTCGCGCTCGGTGTGAGCGGGGGTGCCCAAATCGGCGCGTACAGCGGCTCGGGACACGTCGTTTCGAGTTTCAGCAACGATGCCGACGTGCGCGGCGATCCGACCACGAAACAAGCGACGGTCGGCGGCGGCGGACCCGTCGTAACCGCCGCATCGAAAAATGGTTCGGTCTATCTGTACAGCGGCTCGATGAACGACCACCCGCGCGTTCGCGAAGAGCTCAGTGGCAGCACGCAGCTGCCCGTCCCTGCGGCTCGGCCGCCCGCGCGCCCGCCGCAATAGCATTCCATCGCACTACCCGGCAACGGCGGCAACCTCCGTTTCGAGATCCAAGACGAGTCCGTCGTACGCGGCGATGACGCGTATGCCGAGCTCGTCTTCGAGTTCCTCGGCCAGCCGCGGCGGATCGGCCTCGAGCATCTTCGTTCCGAAGTGCCCAAAGACGACGACTTTCGGACGAACCGCCGCGACGATTCGGCGAGCGTCCGACCACGTCAAGTGATCCACGTTCATCTGGTCGCGGAAACGCAAGACGTTGACCAGGAGCACGTCGGGATGATGGGCGGCATAGTCGGCGGCTAACGCGTCGAAATACCGTCCGCACGGAAGATAGGCAACGCGCAATCCATCATGTACGAAATGCAGGCCGTACGTATGAACCGCGTGCTCGTGTCGCAGCGACGTAAAGATCTCGACCTCACCGACGGAATAGGGGCCGCTGCTGGCGGTTAAACGCTCGACGCGTTCGACGAATCGCACCGCATAAGGCAGGACGACGTGCTCGTCGTCAAAAGCATCCGCGGGCGCGAGCAGCGCGCCGCGCCGCCGGAATCCTCCGGAGGTCATGGCTTCGATGAGTGCGTTGACGTCGCCGGAATGGTCGAGATGCTTGTGCGAGAGCACGATTGCATCGAGCTCTCGCGGATTGCAGGGCGGTACGTGCGAGAGCGCGCGAACCAGCGCGCCCGGTCCCGGATCGACGTGAATCTGCGTTGTGCCGAAGCGCAGCCACATCCCACCCGAGGCGCGGAGCTGGCGCGCAACGACGAACCGGGCGCCACCGCTGCCGAGGAATAGAACTGACGCGGCCACTAGTGTCCTATGCCGGACGCTTACGCAAGGACGGGGAGTTTTTGGAACGAGCCGTTGAGCACCGGCGCCGAGGGCCGTCCCAGCCAGCGCTCGAGCACGGTAGCATAGACGCTTCGAAAGTCGGTCGTGTAACGCAGGTTGCCCATATTCGTCGCGGCAAGGTCGGGAAGCGTTCCGTAGAGTCCGCCTTTGACGCCGCCGCCGATGAGAAAGAGCGGCGAGGCCTCACCGTGATCGGTTCCGCGGCTGCCGTTCTCCTCGATGCGCCGTCCGAACTCGCTAAAGGTCAGCGTCAGCACGCGGCGCTCGTTCCCGTGCGCGGCGAGATCTTGGTAAAAGGCGGCGATCGCGTCGGAGAACTCCGCGAGCAAGAGATTCTGCGTCGTCTTTTGGCTCACGTGCGTATCGAAAGAGCCGTGCTCAACGTAGATGGCGCGCGTCCCAAGATTGCTTCCGACGATCTGCGCTGCTAGTGCCAGGCTGCGACCGAGCCCGGTCGCCGGATAAGAGGCTTGAGTCTTGTACCCGCCGATAAGCCGCGGAAGCTCCTCGGAGCTTCGTTGCGCGTTGGCCTCGATCTCCATCACGTGCGCGAGATACGGCGATCGAAACGGTAATGCACGATCTTGCGCTTCACGCGAGAACGCATTGCGCGCCACGGCGTTGCGGTCGGCGATCATCGCATATCCGCCCAAACCCGGAACCGCCGGAATGTCGGTGCGCTCCGAGACGAGCACCTCTGGCAACACGCGCGCTATCGCGACGCCTTTGAAGAGATTCTCGGATGGAAGTTCGGCTTGATCGAAGTACCGGCCGAGCCAGCCGGTGTGCTTGTATTGGTCCGGCGCCGCAGTCTGCCAAATCTCGGTCGAACGGAAATGCGAATGGTCCGGATCGGGATACCCGACGCCTTGCACGATCGCGACGACTCCCTTGTCGTAGAGCGCCTTGAACGAACGCATGCCGGGATTGAGCCCGACGTGCGCGTCGATCGCCAGCACGTCGCTGCGATCGATCGCAAGTCCCGGACGCATTTGATAGTAGCGAGCGTCACCGTGGGGCACGACGCAGTTGAGGCCGTCGTTTCCGCCGGCGAGATTGATCAGCACGAGACAGCGGTCTTGGCTGCCTGGCAAGCCCGGCAGTGGTGTCTGCGCGAGCGCCCGTGCGAAGACGTGCTCGGGATTCGCAACGACCGCGAGCCCGCCGGCGGTTCCAAGCAAAAACTTAAGCCGTTTCATTGTCAACCTAACTGGTACGCGGGTGTGGCCATCGCCAGATAGACCGCACCGCTGACGCGCTGATCGTGATTTTCCGCCGAGAGCGAGGCCAGCGCCGCGCTGCCGCTTCCGCTTAAGTACCCATCGAACTCGGCAAACGAAGCCGGGGCGGTGTCGTTCTGAAGAATCGCCTGCACCAGCCGCTGCGCTGCTGCTTGCGGTGTGACGGGCAGAGCCTGCAGCCACGACGACGACTTCAGCGTCTGCGAATCGAGCAGGCGCGTCAAGAAGTTCTGGCGCGCGATCATCGTGCCGCTGGTCAGCCAGTTCTGTCCGCCCGGCCAACCCGCCACGGACGGCGGATAGAAGAGACGCTGGCCCATCTGCTGCAGCGCGACCAGCGCGGTTGCATCGATCGCCGGGAGCCCGAGCACTTCGTACGTTCCGACGACGAACTCGACGGGACTCTTCACAAGCGCGCGATAGGCGCGCGGACCGTAGAAGACGTTGCTGCGCAGAAGCGTCCCAACGACGGGCTCCAACTCGAAATCGTGGCGGCGCAGCAGGCCGGCGACCGCGTCAACCAGCTCTGGCTCGGGATCGTTATAGACGAACCAGTTGAGGAGGCTCGACGCGAAGAAACGCGCACACTGCGGCTGCTCGAAGATGATGTTCACGATGTCGTCGCCGTTGAAGTTTCCGGTGCGCCCGAGGAACGTCTTGACGCCGCCGTCGTGCAAGCCGGGATCGAAGGTGACGGTGTCGCTACGGTGGTCGACGCGCCACCCCGTCCACGCGCGCGCGGACTCACGAACGTCGTTCTCGCTATAGTTGTCGACACCCAGCGTAAAGAGCTCCATCAACTCGCGCGCGTAGTTCTCGTTGGGGTGCGCTGCAACGTTGGCGGAACCGCCGAGATAGAGCAGCATGGCGGCATCTTTTGAGACCTCGCGCGTCAGCTCGCGAATATTGCCGAGCGCGTAACGCCGGAAGAGCGCATTCTGGTTGTACGTGATCCACGGAAATCGCGGCGTCGCCCGCGAGGTGAAGTGACCGTGGAAGTAGAGCGTCATCTTCTCTTGCAGCGGAGCGGGCGTCGTCAACATCCGGTTGAGCCACCACAGCTGCATCGCGACGATCACCTCGACCTCTTCGCGCCGGCGCTCGCGGCGACGCATCTTAGGGTCTTGGGTATCTGCTGCGAACATCGGCGCGGGCCGGTCGGTCTCGTTCAGCTCCGGCGGCGCGATCGAACGAGCCGGCGGCAACGCGAGTAGCGAGGCGACTGCCGCGTCGGCGCGCATCCCTGCATAGCGCCGGACGGCTTCGGGCGTTCCGCCAAAGCCCGCTCGACGGAGCAAATGCGCCGCAGCCCGGTCGCCGAGCGTCTCGGGATATGGCTGCAACGCGGTCGCGATGTCGAGTTGCCCCTGCGGACGCAGGATGCCACCGACATCCATCTTAGCCTGCGCGGACATCTCCGAATAGCTACGCCTCCCGAAGCGGGAGGCCCTGGACGCTTGGCGGAGGTCTAACCGGGCTCTAAGCGCGCTGCGCCGAATGGCGCCGCGATGGAGACGAACGCGCAGCGGATGGAACGGTTAGTTGCCGAGTTGCGCGAGCGCCTCGTCGCGGTGCGAGCGGGCGGCGGCCCCGAAGCGGTCGAGAAGCACCGCCGGCGCAAGAAGCTCACCGCCCGGGAGCGCGTCGAGCGGCTGATCGATCCGGGCTCCGACTTTCTCGAGCTCTCGGCGCTGGCCGCCTTCGACATGTACGACAACGACTCGCCGTCCGCGGGAATCCTCACGGGAATCGGCATCGTCGAAGCGCAGCACTGCGTCATCGTCGCAAACGACGCGACCGTTAAGGGCGGTACCTACTACCCGATGACGGTGAAGAAGCACTTGCGCGCGCAAGAGATCGCGGAGCAAAACCATCTGCCGTGCATCTATCTCGTCGATTCCGGCGGCGCGTTCTTACCGTTGCAGGCCGACGTCTTCCCGGATCGCGACCACTTCGGGCGCATCTTCTACAATCAAGCGCGCATGTCGAGCAAGCGCATCCCGCAGATCGCCGCGGTAATGGGTTCCTGTACGGCCGGCGGCGCGTACGTTCCGGCGATGAGCGACGAGACCGTGATCGTTGCGGGTCAGGGCATGATCTTTCTCGGGGGACCAC